>NZ_JAJFZH010000017.1:0-108204 GCF_020733145.1 Chryseobacterium sp. X308 | reverse complement strand
TCTAAAAGGAATAAAGAAGTGAGGACATTTCTAAAGCACAATATACTTCCTGAGTTATTTAGCCAAAACTGTTCTCTCACCCCTTTTGCTTTGTATGTAAATTTATTCTTTTGCAAACATAGGAGCCTAAACCTATAAAAGCCTACACATAACATTTGTTAATCAATATCAAAACAGGTAGATTGATAAATAAAAAAGGCTGTTTCTCACAAATGAAACAGCCTTTTTACAATAAATTTAGGAAATGGAAATGTTTTCATGGTGGTTAAGAACTCCAACTTTCAGCATGCATTCCTTCATTTTTTGGTAAGTTCTTTTGATATCGTGGTCAAGACCGATGGAGAATCTGATCAGTCCATCTGAAATTCCTATAGATGCTCTTTCTTCTTCAGGGATTTCAGATGAGGTAGATTTTCCTGAGCATGAGAATAAGGTCTTATAGAACCCTAAGCTCACAGCAAGATAACCCAGGTTCTCTGTCTGCATCAGTTCCATCAGTTCGTTTGCTTTTTCTGTTGTTCCGGCATCCAGGGTCAGTAATCCTCCGTATCCGTATTCTTCATGAATCATACTTTTCATTAATTCATGGTTTTTGTGGGATGGTAAGCCCGGATAAGATACTTTTAAACCATCTTTTTCAAATCTTTCAGCCAGATACATGGCATTGTGGCTGTGCTGTTTGATTCTGATGTGTAATGTTCTCAGATTTTTTAAGATACTTGAAGATCGTAAGCTGTCCATGGTTGGGCCAAGAAGCATACATGCTCCGGAATTGACATTTTTGGTATCATCAATGAATGCCTGACTGGCACAATATACTCCTCCTACCGTATCACTGCTTCCGTTGATGAACTTTGTCAGGCTGTGAATCACGACATCAGCCCCGAATAATGTCGGAGAAATTGAAAGAGGGGAGAAGGTATTATCTACAATCAGTTTCAGGTTGTATTTCTTACAGATTTCGGAAAGCTTTCTAAGATCTGCTACTTCAAGCAGCGGATTGCTGACACTTTCACAATAAATGACTTTAGTATCGGGAGTAATAGCTTTTTCTATAGATTCAAAATTATTGATATCTACAAAAGTGGTCGCTACATTGAACTGAGGGAAGAAATTTTTTAGAAAAGCATAGGTTCCTCCGTAGATAGTCCGGCTTGAAATAATATGGTCTCCACTTTTGCACACCTGCATCAAAACAGAAGTTATTGCTCCCATTCCGGATGCTGTAACGTTGGCAGATTCTGTGTTCTCCATCTTGGCAAGAGCCTGTGCCAGATAAAGATTCATCGGTGATGAATGTCTGGAGTACAGATAGCATCCTTCCGCATTGCCTTCGAAAGTATCAAACATTGTCTTTGCAGAAAGGAAGGTATAGGTAGAGCTGTCAGAGATAGAAGGATTCACTCCCCCGAATTCACCAAAATACTGAAGATCCTGGATCTCATTGGCTGCGTTAAAGTTTTCCATAAATATTGTTTTTATTTTATGGTCTCAATTTGCATTAATTTGTTAATTATTACAACATAAATTTGAATTTATAGAAAATAAAACTGTGAAATATTGTTTATTTAGAAAAAATATTTAGTATCTTCGATGGTATTAAACTTTTACCAAAAAATTATCTATGGAACTTGACGAAACTGATAAGAAACTTTTGTCTTTTTTACAGGAAGACTGTAAACAAACCACCAAAGAACTGTCCGCTAAGCTTGGATTGTCCGTTACAGCAATTTATGAGCGTGTAAAAAAGCTTGAAAATGCTGGAGTTATTTCAAAATATGTAGCCTTGCTGGACAAGAGTAAAGTTAAGAAAAATTTTATCGTTTTGTGTCATGTGAAACTAAGCCAGCATAAAAAAGAATTTGTCCTTCAGTTTGAAAAAGAGGTAATGGACCTTCAGGAAGTTACGGAATGTTTCCATGTGAGCGGAGATTATGATTATATCCTTAAAATAGGAGTGAAAGACATTGAAGATTACCGCAGTTTTATGCTGACGAAACTTACAACACTTCAGCACATCGCAAGTACGCACAGCTCATTTATGATTTCCGAAGTTAAAAATACGACGGCGATTGTATTGTAAGCTTATCGCAGGTTTTTTGATCTAACTGTATGGAAGATCAATGTTTATAAATATCTTCTTTGGTCATTTTGTCGATAAAATAGTGAAGTCTTTTAATCTCGCTTCTGCCTCTGTTTTTGTCATTCAGAAAGCAGGTCGTCACGATAACCATTTTTAAATCTGGAATGATGCAGATAAGCTGTCCGCCATATCCGGTAGCCACAAAAGCCTGATGTCCGTTGGTTTTTCTCCGCCACCAGTAATAGCCGTATCCATTGGCACCCGGCATCACATCCCAGGAATCCAGTTTGACATGCTCAGCTGTCGATTCCTGAATCCATTTTGAGGAAACAATCTGTCTGCCTCCCAATTTTCCGTTATTCAGAATCATCAAACCAAATTTCAGCATATCTTCAGGTTTCATAAACATTTCCGAACCTGCAATATTCCTGTTCATGGAATCTGTATCCCATCGGGGAACATTGATCTTTAATGGTTTAAAAAGGTTTTCTGCTGCAAATTGTTTCAGATTGGTTTTCACAATTTTTGCCAGTGCTGCTCCGAAAAGGTGGGTTTCACCGCTGTTATAATTGAATACGGTTCCCGGATACTCTTCAAAAGGAAGATCCAGTACAAATTTTACAGGATCACCGGAAAATGACATGGCTGTTGAGATTTTTGAATTTTCAATCCAATCGAAACCACCTTGCATGGTCAGCAGATTTCTTAACGTTAACGTATTTCTGATCGAATCATGAGCTACCTTTCCTTCAATATTGGAGATATTTTTGAAACTGCTTCTTGAGACATTGTATTCCGGAAGAGTTTTTAAAACCGGTGTATTGAGATTGGGAAGTATGTTTTTATCTTGCGCAATGCCTGCCAGAACAGAGACGATACTCTTGGTAACGGACTTTATACTGAAGATGGTTTCTTTGTTGGCTCCGTGGGAATAATACTCATAAATCAGTTTGTCATTTTGGGAAACAATGAACGATCCCAGAGAAGGAATACTGTCGTTGATCTCCTGTTTGAACTGATCTGTAAATTCTTTTGGTAACTCTTTATTGAAAGCCGCCTGCGACTTTACTTTAGGGCAGAATAGGGTAAGGCACAGCATTGTGATAGCCTGCAGAAGTTGCCTGGATCTCATTGTTTACAAAGAAGGGATAAATTATTAGCTGATGGAAAAAGTAACAACTATACTGATCCGGATGAATCTATATAGCTGATGCTTTCAATGCCCTAAATTATGAAAAACAATGAACTTTTAAAATATATTTTACCTGATATTTTTATTGCAGTTTTGTTTTAATAAATGATCCTCAGAAATTATACTAATACTCCGTTTTTGGAAGCAATAGGATCCGGAAGATCTGTTTCACCGCTCATCTGCAGAAGGTCTATTTCAATCGTTCTGCAGATAGACAGCATAGGGACGTCAAACATTAATCCCGCAAATGGATTTTCAGAATAATCTCCTACCAGTTCCATGATGATATAAATCCATCCGATAATGATACAGAAAGGAATAGAGGTCCATATTCCCCAATCTCCCAATTTGGCAAACTCGTTCACTAATCCCAGTGGAAGAAGCATGATGAACAGAATATTAAAAACAAAAGCTGTACTGGCAAACTGTCTTGGAGAAGGGAACTTTTTGATTCTCTCCGCCTGTCCCTGGAAATTGTAGAATTCATTCAGGCTGTTTTGAAGCTGAGTCTGATTGAAATCTGTAATGGCATTCATATTTTTCAGCTCGTTGATGTCTTTCGCCTGTTGGGCAATAAGATAGGTAGCAAAATTTTTATAATCATTTTTAAGATCATACTCTTCCTCTGACAGATATTTGTGCAGGAAAATAGGAGCTCTTCCGTAGTCAGGAAAACCGGCTTTTATTAACCTGTTTCTTCTCAGGTTGATATTCCCGAATTTATTATTTTCTGTACTGATATGCTCCCATTCTGTAGGAATCAAAAGCTGTTCCCGGAAAGTGTATAACCATGCTATATGACGGTAAACGATTCTTCTTTTACGGTCTTCAAGATCAAAAACACCAATTTCTTCGTTTTTAGTATCGAAGGCATATACCATAGAGGCAAAAGAACGGCTGGAATTCACAATTCCACCCCAGATTTTTCTGGCTTCCCAAAGTCTGTCATAAGCCTGATTGTTTTTAAAACCTACAAGGAATGCTTCTGCCGTACCAATCAAAGCTACAGGAACCCATGGAATCGTCATCCACTGCCAATTGAAAAAATAGAAAAGGACAGCGATCAGCGTACACCAGATTGAAATCAGTATAAGATGAAAACCTGATAAATTGAGAACCTGCTTATAATTGACATATTTAGTAGTGATCATAAAGAAGTATGGAATTTTTGGTGCATATAAACAAAATAGATACCAAAATGAGACATCTGTTCTGTTGATTAAAATTAATAAAAAAAACCTCTGATTTTTCAGAGGTTTCAATTATTTAATATTTCAGCATTTCTTCGATCTTACTGCTAAGCTTTTCAGCATTTGGAAGCATTTCTTTTTCCAGAACAAGGTTGATAGGAACAGCAGGTACATCCAGTGATCCCATTGTTTCTACCGGTGCGTCAAGATACCTGAAGCAATTTTTGGAAATACGGTGTGCAAAAGCTTCTGCAAAAGAGTTATTAAGCTGTTCTTCTGTCAGAACGATACATTTTCCATGCGCTTTCACTCTTTCGAAAACAAGTTCTTCATCAAGAGGGATCAATGTTCTTAAGTCGATCACTTCAACTCTTCCGTTGAAACTCTTAGCTGCTTCTTTAGCCCAGTAAACTCCCATTCCATAAGTAACTATCAATAAAGTTCTGCCTTTTTCGGTTTCATCCTTATCTGCTTCAATAATTACTTTACCTTTTCCAAATGGAAGAACATAATCTTCAGCAGGCTCTATCGTTTTGGCATCTTCAGTTCCCGGAACTTTACTCCAGTACAATCCTTTGTGCTCCAGCATCACTACCGGGTTCGGATCATAATAAGCTGCTTTTAGCAAACCTTTAAAATCTGCAGCATTACTTGGGTATGCTATTTTGATTCCTTTGATATTAGCTAAGATACTTTCCACACTTCCACTATGGTAAGGACCGCCGCCGCCATAGGCTCCGATAGGAACACGGATGATATTGCTTACCGGGAATTTTCCACCGCTTAAATAACTTGATTTTGAAATTTCCGTAATCAACTGGTTGATTCCCGGATAAATATAATCTGCAAACTGAACCTCAACAATTGGTTTCAGCCCAACAGCGCTCATTCCGGCAGTAGATCCTATGATATAAGCTTCCTGAATGGCCGTATTGAATACTCTTTTGCTTCCGAATTTTTTTCCTAAAGTAACCGTTTCACGGAAAACTCCACCGATTCTTTCCCCTACATCCTGCCCATAAAGAAGTGCTTCAGGGTGTTTCCACATCAGTTCCTGGATGGCATGGATGGCAGCATCCACCATTACAATTTTTTCTCCGTTGGCGGGTTCACGTGTCCCTGTTTCCTCAGTAATGGGAGTTGGGGCAAAAACGTGCTGCATTACGGTTTCAGGCTTTGGATCCTCTGCATTTTTAGCTTTTTCAAAAGCTTCTTCTGCTTCAAGACGCGCCTTTTTAGTGATTTGCTTTAAAAGATCTTCATCAACACCTGTTTCCAGTAAATGTTTTCTAAGGATTTCTCCCGGATCTTTGGCCCTGTGTTTTGTTAAATCTTCTTCGTCTCTATAGAATTCTCTTCTTACTCCTGAAGTGTGATGACCGATCAATACCGTTTTGGCACAGACAACAAGAGGCTTTCTTTCTGTTCTTACAAAATCTACGGCTTTTTTCATGGCTTCGAAACTTTCCACAAAATCAGTTCCGTCTACTCTCATTCTGCTTAACCCCGTGAATCCTGCTACAAAATCGTATGCATCACAGGTTCTTGCTTCGTCTTTCGTTACGGAAATTCCCCATTCGTTATCCTGAACAAGGAAGATGATCGGAAGCTGATGCAGGGCAGCAAACTGTAAAGCTTCACTCACTTCACCTTCTGTAACAGAATTGTCTCCAAGACTGCAAACCACAACAGGATTGTTTTCAAATTGCTGAAGATTGAAATCCTGAATATATTTGATTCCCTGTGCTACTCCTGTAGTAGGAATAGTCTGCATTCCAGTAGCGGAACTCTGGTGAACGATTTTTGGTTTGTTTTCATCCCTGCTTGAAGGGTGGGAGTAATAAGATCTTCCTCCCGAAAAAGGATCATCAGCTTTTGCCAGTAGTTGAAGCATTAGTTGATAAGGTTCAAAACCGATTCCTAAAAGAATGCTTTCGTCTCTGTAATAGGGAGAAACCCAGTCTTCTTTTTTAAGCTGATAGGCTGTCGCAAGCTGGATGGCTTCGTGGCCTCTGGAAGTACTGTGAACGTATTTGCATACATTTCTGTTTTCTTCGTAAATATCCGCCATTGCCTTGGCCAGCATCATATGATTATACGCTTTGAGTAATATATCCTGAGAAACTTTTTCGTGAAGTGCATTTTCCATAGGAAGCAAATATACATAAAAAAACAAAATACTAACAACTGTTAGTATTTTGTGAAAAATCTTTGTTTATATAGGTTATTCCTTGATCACTTTTTTAGAAATAACATCTTTGTCTGTTTTTATTTCAATGATGTAAATTCCCTTCGTGTAAGCAGATAAATCTATCGGTTCTTTGTCATTGCTGATCTTCCCTTTCTGTAACTTCTTACCTGAAAGATCATAGACATTGAATGTGGAATTTTTAGGAGCTTTCAATACATTGGTGAAGTCTTTTACAACCGTTGGTGCGATCGTTATGCCATCAGATGTTCTTAATCCGACATCCTTGGTTCCCAGTACTTCACTAAATCCTGATGCAATGATAGAATAATTCTGAGGGGAAGTGACACTTGGTGAAGCGTTGTTTTTCAATGTACCTTTGTGGGAAATTTCTATTCTGTAAACAGTTCCTGGAGTTGGATTATCAATTACAACCTGTTCTACATTGTCTACTGTATTATCTCCTTTTGCAGCAGGAGCCATTGGGTCTGATGCATTTAATTTCCACGGCTGATAAATTGTGCCTGTTACAGTGTCAATAATTCTTAGATCCAAATCATTTATTAATCTGGAACTTCTGTTGTTGTAAGCATCTGCCCATGTTAAGTTTTCAGAAACTACATATTCAGGATCAATCCAGGATATGGTTACTTTTAAGGGTTCAGATCCGGATGCTTTAACTATTTGGGCATTAACCGAACCGTTATTTAAGGTTTCATCATTAAATAGTATGGTATTATTGGATTTTCCTACAAGAAGTTCGGCTCCTTTTTTTGCATTGATGTATCCCCAGCCATTCCATGGATCCGGGCCGACAGTTCCTGCTTCAGATGCAGAGTGGATCATTAAGGTTTTTGCAGAGGATGCATTAAGCTCAAGAGCAGGATAAAGTTGTTTATAAATCTGCATCCAGACTCCTATGATTCCGGTAACAATAGGCCCTGAAAAAGATGTTCCGCTGCCCACGTTATATAAACTGCTGCCTGTTGTATTTTCCACTGTGGAACCATATCCTACATTAGTTCCTGTAGTAATAATGTCCGGTTTTATAGCACCGTCATCTCTTGGACCTGCGCTGCTGTAGCTTGATTTTATTACATCTGTAGCAGAGGAGTATCTTTTGTCACTAGCAGTCAGAATATCAGAAGCTCCCACTACGATAATATTTTTTGCCAAAGAGCCGGTGCCGATGCAGTCATATCCTAAAGCACAGTTGTTTTGTGGTATTGTATCTGTGGCTGCAAATTGTACATAACTTCCCGCGCTGTTTTTATAATATTTAGCTAAGGTGCTTCCTGTTGGCCCCATTCCATATGAATTTCCGGCTGATTTAACGATAACATAGGTGGGATTGTTATACACTATATTGTCATAAGTCTGATCACTGGTAAGATAGGTTCCCTGTAGATCCATGCTGGTTCCGGGACTTGTAAATTGCCCGTTCCATAACCAAGCAATTCCATAAAGCATACTCCAACCAGGGTTTGTGCCGTATGAATGATTGGATATTTTGGGCTGTGCCAGGACTATCTTTTCAAATACCGTACTGGGAGCAGAAGCTCCGGGTAATGTTGTAGTAGCGAAGGCATAATTGTCAAAAGTTGAATTTTGTGCTATTCCTCTTAAATTCGTAACCCGGGTCGTTCCATTGGTAAAGGTAAATGTATAAGGATAGTCTTTGGCACCGATAAATCCTGTAACAGCAGTGGCGTGTGAACTGTAATTCATGGTACTGGCTTCTTTATTATTAACCCTGCCTGCCGCGTTGTTAAACAGTTCATGTCCTTCAAATGCTCTTCCGCCATCAAAGATGGTATATTTAATATTTTCGCCGTTAAATGAACCTGTCAACCCTGTGATGCTGCCATTCTGTAAAAAGTCTGCATTGGAGTTTTTTATTTGATCCAAATCATCCGACTGATAGAAATAAGGCTTTCCATCCGGATCGAATCCTGCCAAAATTTTTCGCTGTTCTTCGAGTTCTTTAAATGTCTTAGGGTTTTTATCAGACTCAAAATGCTTTGAGAGAAACAAATCAAATTTTTTGTTGTTTTCTATTCGTTGCCGTTCTAATGTTTTTTTTAAAACTTCATTACTGTTTTGCGCATTCATGACAATGGTTGTCAGTATGCCGATCGAAATAAAAATTTTTTTCATTGTGATATTTTTTATGGTTGTTGGTTGTTAAATGTATGGATAAAATGCTTTTATTTTTAGTTTTGTGTAATTAAATATTGTTTTTGTTGATTATTTTAATATTTTATTTGGTTATTTATGAATAATCTAATATTTTAATTTGTGTTTATAGTTTTTATTTTACTGGATTTAAATGAGAATTGATGGTTTTTGACAGGAAAACAGTTAGAAAAAGTCCTGAGATTAGCATTCATGGTGTTTTATATGTGTAATTTATCATTTGATGGAGAATTAATTGGAAAAAAGCAAATCCGTAGGAGTAGAAAAAATTTAGCTTTATATTTCTAAGAGGCGGAGATTTTATATTCTGAAACCAGGGTGGTGATTAGAAAAAAATGAAGTAACTTTACATTCTCTTTTATAAAAAAGTTAGAACATTATATGTATTTAATTTTTGACACAGAAACAACCGGTTTACCAAAAAATTTCAACGCTCCGCTTTCAGACTCGGATAACTGGCCCAGAATGGTTCAGATTGCATGGCAGGTGCACGATGATGATGGGAACTTGATTGAAAACCAGGATTATATAATAAAACCTGAAGGGTATGATATTCCCTTCAACGCAGCACGTATTCACGGAATTACAACCAAAATTGCCAATGAAGAAGGCCGTGATCTTCAGGAGGTTCTTGAAGAATTCTCTACCGTTCTTGAAAAAATCAGGGTGGTTTCCGGGCATAATGTAGAGTTCGATTACAATATCGTAGGAGCAGAATTTTACAGAAAAAACCTGAAAGATAACCTTCAGGAAAAGCCTAAAGCGGATACCATGATTTTGGGAACCGACTTCTGCCAGCTGGGCGGTGGCCGGGGAGGCCGTTTTAAACCTCCGAAACTTGAAGAATTATATGAAAAGCTATATGGGAACAAATTTGATGAAGCCCATAATGCTGCAGCCGACGTAAATGCAACGGCCAGAGCTTTCTTTGAAATGGTAAGAATTGGCGTAGTTCCTGCTGAAACATTAAAGATTTCAGAAGATCAGCTCGCGTATTTCAGAAGCCTTTATCCGGACCCGATCAAGCCTTTCAATATTGTTATCAGAAGGCAGGTTGCTGATTTTCATAATAAGAAAAAGCAGCAGGATTTCGGAAGCATTGATGAAATTGATTTAGGTAAATATTTCAATTTTGATAACCATAGTGTTTTCTCTACGCTTACGGCTACCTCAAGCATTAATGACCTGATTAAAAAAGCCTCTGATGAAAATTTCCCTGCTGTCGGAATGGTGGATCTTGGAAATATGATGGGAGCTTTCAAGTTCGTCTCGGCAGTAGAGGGAGCTAATGCAGACAGAGCAAAAAAGCATAAAGAATATCTGGCAAAAAAGCAGGAAGCAGAAGAAAACGGAACAGAATTTACTGAAGAAGAGCCTGTTTCAGAACCGCTTATTCCTGTAGTGGGTTGTGAGTTTTATATTTCAGACCGTTACGAACAAAAGCAGTTTACCAAAGATGATCCGGACAGAAGAACACAGGTTGTGCTTTTGGCGAAAGATTTTAATGGATATAAAAACCTGGCAAAACTCTCCAGTATCGGATTCCTGAAAGGATTCTATTTTGGAGTTCCCAGGGTGAGCAGGGAGTTGATTGCTCAATATAAAGAAGGAGTCATAGCTTTAACATCCGGAATTATGGGGGATATTCCCGACGCGATCTTAAATACCGGTGAGCAGAAAGGAGAGGAGCTTTTCAAATGGTGGAAAGACACCTTTGAAGATGATTTTTATGTGCAGATTCAGAATCACAAACTGCCTGAAGAAGAACATTTAAATGAAGTTCTTTTGTATCTGGCAGATAAATATAATGTGAAAATTTTAGCTCAGAACGAAACCTTTTACACCAATAAAGATGATTCTAATATTCAGGACATTGTAAGCTGTATCAAAGATGGTGAAAAGCTTACTACGCCTATTGGAAAAGGATTCGGTAAAAGGAGAGGGCTGGCGACAGGCGAATATTACATCAAAAATTCTGATGAAATAAAAGAAGCCTTTTTAGCCTATCCTGATGCTTTTGATGCCTATGAAGAATTTACGGCAAAATTTAAACCTTATACCTTAAAAAGAGACGTACTTCTTCCTAAATTTGATATCCCTGCGGAATTTATCCATGCAGAAGATGAGGTAGACGGCGGAAAAAGAGGGGAAATGGCTTACCTTACCTATCTTACCTATGAAGGTGCCAAGAAAAGGTATGCAGAAACGGGTATTACTGATGAAATTAAAGAACGTCTTGACTTTGAGCTAGAGGTAATTGCCAATACCGGTTATCCGGGTTACTTCCTTATCGTACAGGATTTCTGTAATGAAGCCCGTAATATGGGTGTTTGGGTAGGCCCGGGAAGGGGTTCTGCTGCAGGATCTGCGGTTGCGTACTGTATCGGAATTACCAATGTAGACCCTATCAAATATGATCTCCTTTTTGAGAGATTCCTGAATCCTGAAAGGGTTTCCATGCCCGATATTGATATTGACTTTGATGATGAAGGGCGAGATAAAATTATCAAATGGGTTGTTGAAAAATATGGAAAAACTCAGGTAGCACAAATTATTACCTATTCGGTGTTGGGAGGAAAATCTGCCATTAAAGATGCCGGAAGGGTTTTGGATGTGCCTATTCCTGATACCAATAATATTGCCAAGCTGATTCCTCCAAGTCCAGGGATGAATATTGCAAAAGCTTTAGCGAAGTATGATAAATTAAAACCGGAAGAACAGATGCTTGTTGATGAGATGAGATATGTTCTTGAAAGTCCTGATGATGCACGACACGGAGTTTTAGCAAGTGCTAAAAAAATGGAAGGCTGTATCAGAAATACCGGAATTCACGCCTGCGGGGTTATCATTACGCCGGAAGATGTGAGTAATCTTGTTCCGGTTACCATTGCAGCAAAAGATGCTGATATCTTGGTGTCGCAGTTTGATAACTCTGTTGCGGAAAGTGCCGGTCTTTTGAAGATGGATTTTCTGGGATTGAGAACGCTGACCATTATTAAAGATGCATTGAAGCTTGTGAAAGCAAGATATGGAGTGGATATTGATCCGGATCTTATTCCGCTGGATGATGCCAAAACCTATCAGCTGTTTAAAGAAGGAAGGACAGTCGGGATTTTCCAGTATGAAAGTCCGGGAATGCAAAAATACATGAGAGAGCTTAAACCGACGGTTTTTGCCGATCTTATCGCCATGAATGCCTTGTACCGTCCCGGTCCGATTAAATATATCCCGAACTTCATCAACAGAAAGCACGGAATTGAAGAGATCGTCTACGACTTACCGGAAACAGAAGAATATTTAAAAGAAACATACGGAATTACCGTTTATCAGGAGCAGGTAATGCTTTTGTCCCAGAAACTGGCCAACTTTACCAAAGGTGAAGCCGATACGTTAAGAAAAGCAATGGGTAAAAAGCAGATTGATGTTCTTAATAAAATGTACCCGAAATTTATTGAAGGAGGTAGAAAAAACAACCTTAATGAAGAAAGGTTGGAGAAAATCTGGAATGACTGGAAAGCCTTTGCAGAATATGCCTTCAATAAGTCCCACTCAACATGTTATGCATTCATCGCTTATCAGACCGCCTATTTAAAAGCTAATTATCCGGCAGAATACATGGCGAGTGTAATGAGTAATAACATTAACAATACGGATTCAATCACCATGTTCATGGAAGACTGTAAAAGTATGGGTGTGGATGTTCTGGGACCGGACGTGAATGAATCTCAATACAAATTCTCCGTAAACGAAAAAGGACAGATCCGTTTTGGGTTGGGTGCAATAAAAGGAATTGGGGAAGGACCAAGTGAAGCAATTACAAGAGAAAGAGAAAACGGAAGGTTTAAAAATATTTATGATTTCTTTGAAAGAATACTGCCTTCACAGATGAACAAAAGGGTAGCAGAAAGTTTGGTGCTTGCAGGTGCTTTTGATGAACTGGATGCTTTCCATAGGGGACAGTACTTTGATATTGACATGGCAGGAAAGACCAATCTTGAAAGACTGATCAGATACGGGCAGAGTTTCCAGGAAAGCAAAAACGAGATGGAGCACTCTTTATTTGCAGATTTTGCAGAAGAAGTTCAGATTGAACAGCCTAAACTGGCTCCATGTCCGGAATGGCCTAATATGCATAAGCTTAATAAAGAAAAAGAGATCATTGGCTTCTATCTTTCTGCTCATCCGCTGGACGAATTTAAATATCAGTTCCAGTTTATGCAGGGACAGCTTTCTAAAAAAGCGGTTCTTGAGAAAAATGAAGAGGACAAGGTAGTTACCGATGAAGCGCCTGTTTTGGAGCAGGATGCCCTGGACGATGCTGTGGATCTTACGGAAATTGTTTCAGATGATGTAGTGGCAGGAGAAGAGGAAGTGATAGAAGAAGTTACTAAGAAGGCAGAGCCAAAAGGGAATTTCTTATTTCTGAATCTGGATGAGGTGGATGCTTACAAAGAGCAGGCTTTTTCCAATAAACAGGAAGGGTTGTTTGAAGAGAAAAAGAAAGACTGGAAAACCCTTCAGAAAGAAAGAGAAAATGGCGGTGGTGGTAAAGAATATACTGTAGCCGGCCTTATTACCGAATACAGGGTTCAGGACGGTTTCAGAAGCGGTGAGAAAGTAGCTTTTGTTACACTCGAAGATTATTCCGGTTCCTATTCATTCAGGCTGGGAGACAGAGATTACATGAGATTGAAAGAAAAGCTGGAAGTTCAGAGATTTGTGATTTTTAAGATAAAATTTGCCCAGGTAAAAGATGGCAGGGTCTTCGTTAATGTAAATGATGTAATTGAACTTCAGGAAGCATTTGAAAGATTTGCAAAAAGTATATCGTTGGTAATGGATGTGATGGATGTAAGACCTGAAGATCTCGACTTTTTCAGAACGGTTCTCGACAGAAACAAAGGAAACCAAAAATTGAAATTCTTTATCAAAAACCTGGAAGATGACTCCCATATTGAAGTTCAGTCTATGAAACATTCGGTGGATCTGAATGGTGATCTGATAAAAGAAATTCAACTTCTTAATAAATATGAATTTTATTTAAACTAGAAAAATACATGATAAAGAAAGGAGTGGCTTATGCCACTCTTTTTTTTGTTTATATATTATCAGTATTGATGAAAAATTTTAAATAGTTTTTCGCTTAAAATAGAAAAATTTACTGAAGTCTATTTTGGTTGTATAGTATTTAAGTATCTGTTATTTAATTAGTTGTTATTTTTCATCATATTGCTAAATAATTATACAATTTAAATAAATGTTTAATTGTATAATGTTTTAATGGTGTTTTTTATTGTTTTTGTATAAAAATTTATGATATTTTCTAATATTTCATTTAAAATTTAAATTAATATTTATACATTTACCGCCCTAACTGTTATTATTTACTATTTTATGAAGAAATTACTACTTTCGTGTCTGGCTTCCCTGAGTATGGGAGTCTATGCGCAAACCGACGTCGCCAACTATACTTTTTCAAAAAGTACCGGGGTGGCTTATACTTCCATTACAGGAGGTACAAAATTATTCCCTTCTGGGACTAATACGACTTATGACAATGATGTATCCGCAGCAATTCCATTGTCTTCTCCTTTTAATTTCGGTGGTGTTGCTATGACCACATGTTATGTGAGTGCCAATGGATTTATCACGTTTGGAGCAGCTCCTTCCGGGACAAACTACACTCCAATGTCAAGTCTGGGATCAACTACAGGGGCAATTTCTGCTTTTGGGCAGGATGGAGGCTTTTCATCATCAGATGCAACACAACCAGCGGGAAATCATGAAGTGAGATATGAAGACCTGGGAACTGAATTTGTTGTACAGTGGCAGGATCATGCCAATTACTTTAACAGATCTACTGAAAAGTTAAATTTTCAGATCAGATTGGTTTATGCTACAGGTGAAATAAAGATCATTTATGGAAGCTGTACAGATCCGGGTACCAGCACTTCAGGCAGTACTCCACAGGTAGGGATAAGAGGAAACAGTACTACTTATGCGTCCAATGTAAATTCCCTGATGATCGGAAACGTGCCGTCCGGAACTACGTGCGATTGGTCTAAAGCTGTCACCGGTAATGCTGGTAGCAGTACAATGCTTTTTTCCAGCACAACCAACGCAAGTGTTAAAATCCCTGCCGGGCTGCAATATAAATGGACACCAGGCACACAGGCTCCGGTAAGGACTTTTGCAGCTGCCACTGCAATTACCAACAATGCTGCTACTGTAAACTGGACGGCTCCGACAGGTGCAACAGCTTACAATGTTCAGTATAGAGAAGTCGGAAACTGTGATTGGACAGACCTTGTTGGTAATCCGGTTTCTGCTGCAACTGCTACAATTACAGGGCTAACTCAAAATACAAGCTACCAGGTTCAGGTTCAGGCTTTAAACGGATCAGTGAAATCTATATATTCTCATATTCCAAATGCAGCCGGAACGGGGAATGGGTATGCCTCGTCAGGGTCTTTTACCACTACACCTAACTGTGCAAGTACAGTAACCGGTCTTTCTTCTTCTGCTCTCACTCCTGAATCTGCAACAATAAGCTGGACAGCTTCTACAATACCTCCGGGTAATGGATATGAGTATTATTATTCTACATCCTCCACAACTCCGCTTGCAACGGCTACGCCTTCAGGATCTGTAGGTGCCGGGGTAATAACAGCTGATTTATCTGGCCTGACTCCTTCAACTCAGTATTATTATTGGATAAGAGGAAATTGTAATGGAACAGATAAAGGAAATTGGTCCAGCTCTGCAAACTTTACAACACTTGGGCTATGTCCTACCATTACCGCTCCTGCATCCAATGCTACAGGAGTAAGTGTAACCCCTACGATTACATGGAATGCAATAAATGGCGCTGCCGGGTACAAACTGAAAGTTGGAACTACCTCAGGAGGAAATGATATTGCAGATATGGATATTGCAGGCGGAACTAATAATTCTTATACTTTCGCAGCTCCTTTAAACTTTGCTACTGCCTATTATTATTCTGTAACTGCTTATACAGCTAATATTGCAGGACCTGCTACCGCATGTACGGTAAGATCATTCCAGACGGTATGTAATTCATCTAATTTACCTTATACTTTAGATTTTGAAAATGTTACAACACCTGCATTACCAATTTGTACAACAGTGGTAAACAGTGGTTCCGGAAATTCATGGAAAACAGCAACTGCTCCGGCTGGATTTACAGGGAAAGTGCTTAATTATTCCTATAATAGTTCTAATGCTGCCAATACATGGTTCTTTACCCAAGGTTTAAATCTTACTGCAGGAGTTAGCTACAGAATCAAATATAAGTATGCGAATGCATCAGGAACCACACAATATCCTGAAAAATTAAAAGTTGCTTACGGATCTTCTGCTGCAAGTGCTGCAATGACAAATACTTTAGCTGACCACGCCAATATTACAGGTGGAACTGCTACATATGCGTTTGTAGACTTTACACCAGGCACAACAGGAGTTTATTATTTCGGATTCCAGGCTTATTCTGCTGCTAATATGAACCAGATTTATGTTGATGATATCAATATAAATGTAACTCCTAGCTGCTCTGAACCATTGGCTGTTACTGTTTCAGGGATGACAACCAATGGAGCAAATGCTTCCTGGACTGCTCCGGCTACTGCTCCTGGAAGTGGATATGAGTATTACTATTCTACAAGCAGTACAGCTCCTACAGCGTCTACTGCAGCTTCCGGAACCAGCGCTACCACTTCAGCTCCTTTGTCCGGGTTATCTCCTTCCAGTACTTACTATTTATGGGTGAGATCGGTATGTAGTTCTTCCGATAAGAGTGCGTGGAGTTCTCAGGCTGCTGTTTTCAATACACTTTGTGGAACTGCTATGGCTCCTTTTGCTCAAAACTTTGATAATGGAGCAGCACCCAACTGTTGGAGCAGTATAAACCCTACGGCAACAGGTACCGACGCCAATCTGTTCTGGAAGTTCTCAGGGTCTGCAGATTATGGTGCAAGTCCGGCTAATAACCAAAAAGCGGCAGGTACATATGCATGGGTAGATGCAAGTTCACCATATAATGGAGCGGGTGCCAACACGGTTCAGCTGGTTACTCCTCCTGTAAATTTAACAGGATTAACCGCACCTCTTGTTTCTTTTGACTGGTTTAAAAACCATTCTACCACTTCTTCTACAACGGTTTCACCTTCCACTTATGATAATAACAAGCTTACGGTAGAAGTAAATGATGGAAACGGATGGGTAGTTATCTTTAGTGATAATACCAACTCAAACCAATGGAGAACAGTTGCTGTTCCTTTGGCTGCTTCTTATATCGGAGCTACTATTCAGGTAAGATTTACTGTAGATAAGAATGTAAGTGGTAACGGATATTATTATGATGATGTTCTTTTAGATAATGTTGAAATAAAACAAAACCCTAATCTGGCAACTTCTGAAACTGCAGTAAAAGAAAACAAGATTAATATATATCCTAATCCGTTTACTGATACGTTGACAATTTCTGATGTATCCAAGGTACAGTCTGTTTTAATTGTTGATGTTTCCGGAAGATTGATTAAGACTATTGATAAGCCATCTTCAGAACTTCAGCTGAGAGATCTGAAAGAAGGGTTATATTTAGTGATCCTGAATATGAAAGACGGATCTAAACAAACCCTTAAAGCAATTAAGAGATAAAATAGTTTCTTGAAAAACAGGAAAAAAAGAGGCTGCTCAATTTGAGCGGCCTCTCCTTATATAGGTAAATTGCTTTTTATTAAAGAAAAAGTTTAATTCATTGTGATATAATTAAATAAATATTTTTTTTATTGCTGATTTTCACTAGATTTGATTAACTAATACTGTTTTTATATGAGAAATTTTTTACTTGTTGGTTTCTTAATGGCCGGCTTTTTATCTTCTGCGCAGACTTACTGTACGCCTGCTTTTGCCAGTGGGTGTAATGGAGGAGATGTGATAGATTCTTTTGCAATTCCGGGTGCCGGATTTGATCATCCTAATACAGGTTGTTCTACTGATGCCTATGGAGATTATACCTCTATGACGATCAACCTGAGTGCAGGTTTGAGTTATGATTTTAGTGTTAAACATGATTACAGTGATCAGAATGTCCGTATCTGGATAGATTTCAATAACGACGGAACTTTTGATGATGCCGCTCCTGAACTTGTAGCTACGGCAAGCAGTACTCTTGTAGGAGCCAATAATATTACGGCCGGACTTATAACCATTCCTGCTACCGTTACTCCTGGTACTTACAGGATGAGAGTAGGCGACAGATTCTCCAGTGATCCTATACCTTGTAATACAGATGGGTATGGAGAAGCCCATGATTATACGGTAAACATTGGTGCCGTTCCGACCTGTTTTGCACCATCTGCTTTAACGGTATCTGCTGTTACGGCCAATTCTGCTCAGATCGGATGGACAGCTCCTTCTTCTGCGCCGGGAAGCGGTTACGAATATTATTATTCAACTTCCGGTACATATCCTACTGCTGCGACAGTTGTATCCGGATCTATCAATGGGCTGACTACAAATCTGCCATCCCTTGCACCAGCCACTACCTATCATGTATGGGTACGCTCTGTATGCAGTACTTCGAACAAAAGTGCATGGTCCCAAATGGCAACATTTACAACATCATGTGTCGCTGTGGGAGTACCTTACGCGTTGGATTTCGAAAGTATAACTCCACCTGATATGCCGAATTGTACTTCGGTAGTGAATGATGGTGCCGGAAATATGTGGGAAACAGGTGATCTGGATGCCCAGGGATTTACAGGTAATGTTCTTCAGTATTCTTACGATTATGCTAATAATGCCGATACCTGGTTTTTTACCAATGGAATCAACCTTACCGCAGGAACGACCTACAGAATTAAATATAAATATGCCAATGCAGAAGGAACTGTGTATGCTGAAAAATTAAAAGTAGCCTATGGAACTTCAGCTACCAGCGCTGGAATGGCAAATACCTTGGCGGATCACCCGAATATTGTTACCAGTACAGCAACGAGCGCTTTTGTGAATTTTACGCCAGCAGCTACAGGTGTTTATTATTTTGGATTCCAGGCGTATTCTGATGCTAATATGAATCAATTATATGTTGATGATATTAAAATCGATGTAGCACCGGCTTGTAGTGAACCTAATGCATTAGTTGTTTCAAACATTACCGCTGCAGGCGCTACCGTTTCCTGGGCAGCAGCTACTCCTGTTCCTGCAAACGGATATGATATTTATTACAGCACAACCAATACAGCACCTACAGCAACAAGCACACCTAATTTTACGGGAGTTACAGCAACTACCTATAATATTCCAGGCTTAGCTTCTTCCTCTGTGTATTATGTATGGGTGAGATCTGCGTGTAGCGCAACAAGCAAAAGTGCATGGAGTGATTCTGCCACATTTACAACATTATGTTCAAGTGCAAACCTTCCTTATGTTGTAGATTTTGAAAATGTTACTGTTCCAGAGCTTCCAGGTTGTACAATGAATGTTAATGCAGGGGCTGCAAATAACTGGGAAACAGCGGATCCTCCTTCTGACAGCCAGGGATTCACTACCAATGTACTGAAATATAAGTACAACTCTTCCAATTCTGCCAATGCATGGTTCTTTACACAGGGATTGAACTTAACAGCAGGAGTACAATATACAATCAGTTATCAATATGGTAATAATTCATCAACTTATGCTGAAAAACTGAAAGTAGCATATGGTACTTCGCCTGATGCGGTCGCTATGACGGGCTCTATAGCAGATTATCCTTCAATCAATGATGGAATTGCTCATACAGAATCTATAACATTTACAGTTCCTGCAACAGGGGTGTATTTCTTTGGATTTAATGCTTATTCAGATCCGGATCAGTATAATCTGTATATAGACGATATCAGTATTAACAATGCCAACCTGGCAACATCCGAAGTCGCTGCAGCGAAGAATAATATCCAGATTTATCCTAATCCATTTACAGATGTGTTGAATATCTCCGATGTGAAAAATGTGAAAAATGTATCTGTGACAGATGCTACGGGAAGATTAGTGAAAACCATTGGTAACCCCGAATCTACGATCCATTTAAGGGATGTAACGCAGGGAGTTTATCTGATAACGCTTGAAATGAAAGACGGATCTAAACAAACGATCAAAGCCATTAAAAAATAATTCATCATTTAAATAAAAAAAGGAAGACGGGTCATATGTGATCCGTCTTTTTTATTGAGATTAAAGAGTATTTGAAAATCTTGATAAAAAAAGATGAGTGAAATGTTCAGCTCATCTTTTTATTTTATCCAGGTTCGCGATGATTGTAAATTGTTTATCGTCGACAATTGCACATCACTCATCATTTATCGGGTACTGGCTGTATATCGCCTGTATTCATAAGATCAAAAACAGCAGGGAAGAACATTACTAATATAAAATAAATGATGACCATCAGTACAATCAGTGCAAAAAGAATAATTACTAAGCTATTGGGTCTGTTTTTCTTTTTTGGTTCCATGATTTTGTGGTGTTTGATTAATGAATTTTACTTATATCAAATATTAAGCTAATTTCTTGCCACATTTCTTACAATACCTTGCATCATCATCAATATCTTCATTGCCACAGCGTTCGCATACCATTTCCAGGTTTTGTCTTTTGTTTCTCATTTCTGCTGTTACAATACCGGTAGGAACTGCGATAATAGAATAACCGGCCAACATAAGAATAACCGCAAAAAACTTGCCTAAAGGCGTAATAGGAGATACATCACCATATCCTACAGTAGTTACCGTAACAACGGCCCAATAGATTGATTGCGGTATCGTTTCAAATCCAGGTCTTCCACCTTCTACCATAAACATAAGTGAGCCTACAATGACTGAGAAAATGATCAGGAAAAGAAGGAAAATGTAAATTTTTCTTGAACTGTTCTTTAATGCCCTTACAATGAAATACCCGTCATTCATAAAATCCAGTAAATTGAAGATCCTGAAAATCCTCAACATTCTCAACATTCTGAAAATCAGGAAATATTTGGTAATGGGAAAGAAAAAACTAAGAAAAAAGGGAACCAGTGCCAGAAAATCTATAATTCCGAAAAAACTGAATATATAGCTCCGCTTATTTTTTACCACTGCAATCCGCATGGAATATTCCATTGTAAAGAAGATGGAAATAATCCATTCAAGAATCAGAAAGGTATAATGGAATCTCTTATCAAGCTTAGGTACACTTTCCATCATGATAATAGCAGTACTTGCAAGAATTAAAGACAATAATATGATATCGAACAGTTTTCCAAGCTTTGTATCGGAGCGATAAATTATCCGGTAAAGGAATCTTTTCCAGAGAGTGTCCTCAGGAATAAGATTATGTTCTCTTTCCATTTATATAGGGTTATTTCACAGCGAAGTTAATAATTTCTATAAAGTATATGGTAAATATATGATTGTTAAAAGAATCCTGCAAATGTTAAAACAAAATCTATCATTGAAAAGTGAATTATGTGCAGTTAATTTAATGGTTATCAATATATTATATTAAGTAAAATACGAATAAAATATGACATATAAAAATATTTTTTTTAACATTTTTAGCATTCAACTTTGTAATTTTATTCTACAAAAGCTTTATATCATGAGAAAAATTTTAACCTTTTTAATGCTGTTTTTGATAAGCAGTTTTGCGTATGCTCAGGTTGGGATTAATACTGTAACGCCAAATAGTGCTTCAGTACTGGATATAGTTTCCAACCAGAAAGGAATTCTCATTCCTCGTCTTACTGATACTGACCGGGATACCAACCTGGCTGATAATGACGTTTCCACTGTACCTCCTGCAGGTGTAGTAAACGCTAACCTTACTGCAGGAACTCTTATTTATAATACGACAACGAATAACTTCCAGTATTGGGATGGTACCCTCTGGAGACAGCTTTTTGTTCCCACATCATCTCAGGCTGGTAACGACGGTGTCGTTAAAGTAAATTCTGGAAACGCAAATGTAAAACCCTCATTCAATTTAACGGCATCAGGAAGCGGCTATGGCCCGAGACAACAGGTGCTTTATGCCACACCGCTGGTTTTTGCTGCAAGCCCTACTACAAGCTGGCCGGAAACTACCGTTCCATTTCCGGGGGTTACGAGCAATATCTATATTGCGGCTACCGGTAAGTGGAGAGAAAATGAAATTAACGGGCAGGTTCATTTTTGGAGAGCAATCGCTACAATCACTCCAGGTTCCAACTCTTCAGGATCCATAAAAGCTACTTTTAAAAATCCCGATTCCGGTTTTGAAATCAATTCTATCCAGCTGGTTCCAAGCGGCTCCAGTGGAACAGGTAATATTCTTACCTTTTATTTCTATACCATTGCAGACCCTGCGAGTCTTGATCCGGGAAAAGGCTATCAGCTTTTTATGGAATCCGATATCAACTGTGGCGTAGTAGTAGATTCCTTTACAAGAGTATCGCTTTTCAAAGATTAATAGTCTTATTGAGTTCTTTTTTTAATATCAAAACAAAACCGGTTGAAGAAAGCCGGTTTTTTATTGCAAATTTTTCCGGGTTTTTGGTAAAATTAATATCTTCGCTGTAACCGTAAAATATAAATTAATGAAGCTAAAAACTGTAATTGCAAAGATTGAAGAGGAGATAAGCATCAGGCAGGCAGAAGATTTTGATAATGTAGGATTGCTGTGTGGTGTTTATGATCGTGATGTATCAGGAATTCTGGTTTGTCATGATGCGCTGGAAAATGTAGTAGATGAGGCGATTGAGAGAAACTGTAATCTGATTGTATGCTTTCATCCCATTATATTTTCCGGATTAAAATCTTTAACGGGAAAGAATTATGTAGAGCGGGCTGTTTTAAAAGCTATTGAAAATAAAGTAGCAATCTATGCCATCCACACTGCATTTGACAATGATTTCTTTGGAGTGAACCACGGTATATGCAGTCAGTTAGGATTAAAGAATATGAAGATTCTTCAGCCCAAAGAAAATAATTTAAAGCAGTTAACGGTTTTTGTTCCTAAAGAGTATTCGGAAAAAGTAAAAGAAGCCATGTTCTCAGCCGGAGCAGGAAATATAGGATTCTATGATGAATGCAGTTTTACAGTGAATGGTAATGGGACATTCAGGCCTGTGGAAGGCTCAAATCCGTTTTCCGGACAGCAGGGTATTCGTGAAAATGCAGATGAAGATATGATTTCTGTAATTTTTGAAGGCTTTAAACAAGGGCAGATTGTAGGCGCTATGAAGTCAGCACATCCTTATGAAGAAGTAGCCTATCAGGTTTATAGCCTGGATAATAAAAATCATCATGCCGGATTGGGAATGTACGGTGATCTGGAAGAGGAAATGGATGAAAAAGATTTCCTTGGGTTTGTAAAAGAGAAATTTAGCCTGGAGGTGATCAAACATTCTTCTTTTAACAATAAAAAAATCAAAAGAGTAGGGGTTCTGGGAGGCTCAGGAGCAAGCGGAATAAGATCTGCAGCGGCCAGAAAATGTGATGCTTACCTTACCGGAGATCTTAAATATCACGATTATTTTTTAGCAGAGTCTAAAATGCTGATCTGTGATATAGGACATTATGAGTCCGAACAATTTGTTGCTCAACAATTATTTGAAATTTTATCACAAAAATTTAGTACATTTGCAATTTCAAAATCTATTGAAAAAACAAACCCAGTAAATTATTTCATTTAAATATGGCAAAAACCAACGATATTTCAGTTGAAGAAAAATTAAGAGCTTTATACGATTTACAGATCATTGATTCAAGATTGGATGAAATCCGAAATACTAGAGGAGAATTGCCAATTGAAGTTGAAGATCTTGAAATCGAGATTGAAGGTCTTGAAAAAAGAGCTGAAAAATTTCATGCTGATATCAAAGATCAGGAAGATCAGATCAAAACAAAGCATGAAGTAATTAACCATGCTAAAACTTTAATTGAGAAATACAAATCTCAGCAGGATAATGTAAGAAACAATAAAGAGTTTGAAGCATTAGGTAAGGAAATGGAATTCCAGGAGCTGGAAATTCAGCTTGCTGAAAAAAGAATTAAAGAATTCGGAGCTAAAATTGCTCACAAAAACGAAACTTTAGCTGAACTGAACGCAAAGATCGACGATTTAAAAAGCCACTTGAAATTCAAGAAAGAAGAATTGGATGGTTTGATCTCTGAAACTCAGAAAGAAGAAGAATATCTTTTAGAGCAGTCTAAAGAATTTGCAGCTAAAATTGATGAGAGATTATTGGCTTCTTACAACAGAATCAGAACAAACTCTATCAACGGTCTTGCTGTTGTAGGATTAGAAAGAGGAGCTCCAAAAGGATCTTTCTTCACGATTCCTCCTCAGAAGCAAATGGAAATTGCTCAGAGAAAGAAAATCATCATTGATGAGCACTCTGGAAAAATCCTTGTGGATGATGAGTTGGTAATGGAAGAAAACGAAAAAATGAAATCTGTAATTAAATTCTAGTTATTGATTTTTAAGTCATAAGAAAGCTGTTTCAGAAATGAGACAGCTTTTTTTATGGAGTATAGTGTACAGTATTTTGATACTAGTTGATAAAAGAGAAAATAATATTTATTTTTCATATTTTTTATTAATTATTTTAATTTTAATTAATAATATTAAATTATTACCAACATAATATTTTTATATGTATATTTACTATAATGAAAAGACATGATGATTAAATAACTTACAGAGCTTCAGCAGGAGATATAGGAGGTATGGCTTTACGGTTACAATAAAAGCAGACAGATCCATTAACTATAGCTTTTGACCCGTTCAAAATGAATTTTTATAAATGATATCGTTTGGATATTCTGCTATTCAATTTAAGCATAACAAGAAAAATTATATATCATGAAAAAATTATTTATGGGGTTTTTATCTCTTTTAAGTTATTGCTTGCTAGGGCAATCAGGGAATGTTGGTATTAATACAGTCACTCCAGGAAGTACTTTGGAAATTAACGGTAGCCTTGCAGCACAGTACCGGTTGATATCAGCGGATTATAGTATGAGTATTACAGACTATTATGTAGCCTATAATGGCAGTTCAGTCGGTACCATAACACTGCCGGGAGCTATTGCCGCTTATCCTGCACAGGGACATATCAAGGGACGCGTATATTATATTAAAAACACAGGAAGTTTCAATGTCAATATAACAGCCAATGGAAGTGAACTGATAGATAATCAGCCTGGTGCTGCCGTATCATCCATAGGACTGGGGCAAGGATGGGCTGCAATACTGATCAGCAATGGCAATGCAGGTACCGGGGTAACCTGGGAAGCTGTAGTGATCAATCCAAATAATGCCATCAATACCATTATTGGCATGTCATCAAGCTCAACATATAGCTTACCTTCTACGGCAAATTTTAATTCCGGGATTCCTCAGGTGCTGCCTTTTACTGCCGCTGAAGTACAGGTTAACCAAGGTTCAACTGCTTCGTGGGATGCTGCAAACAACCGTTTTGTTATTAATGAAACGGGTGTCTATGAACTGGATGCTTTGTCCTATTTCGGAGCCGGAGGAACTACAGGGGCAAGTAGTTATATTGGTGTTAATCTGGGTATTACAAAAAATGGAACGGCTGCTGCCAACCTTATTGCCGGTACCCGTTCAAATATAGGTCAGCTTATTGCGGGGGCCGGGAATACACCTATTTCATTCCATTGTCTTGTTAATTTAGTTGCTGGTGATGTTATTTATTTAACGATGTATAGAGGGGCTTTTGACAATGCTACAGGAACAGTACAGTCGCAGGCACCTGCTGGTGTTTCTGAGGCCCGTCATTTCAGTCTGAAGAAATTATAAGGATGAAGAAAAATATGTTCTTGTGAATAAAAAACAGAAACCGCTTCAATAATGAAGCGGTTTCTGTTTTTTATTCATGATGATCATACATCTTATTGTATAAAGCAATAAATTTTTCTTTTACGGCTTTTCTCTTCAGTTTTAACGTTGGAGTAAGCAGTCCGCTTTCGATGCTCCATACTTCAGGAGTAAGCTCAATTTTTTTGATTTTCTCCCAGTTTCCAAGGTGTTCATTGATGCCTTCGATTTCCTTTTCAATTCTTTGCTTCAATTCAGGGCTTTTTGCAATTTCTTCAGGTGTGGAGCCCAAATTCAGGTTATTTCTCATAGCCCAGCTTTTTGCAAATTCAAAATCAGGCTGTACCAAAGCGCATGGCATTTTTTCACCATCACCTACCACCATAATCTGCTCTATAAATTTTGAAGCTTTTGCCAGGTTTTCAATAGTCTGGGGAGCAATATACTTTCCACCGGAAGTCTTGAACATTTCTTTCTTACGGTCTGTGATCTGTAAAAATCCGTCACTATCGATATGTCCGATATCCCCGGTCTTGAAGAAACCATCCTCTGTGAAAGCTTCTTTTGTCATTTCCTCATTCCGGAAATATCCTTTGAATACAGATGGTCCTTTTACCGTAATTTCTCCGTCTTCCTGAATTTTAACCTTTAAATTATCCAATGGGATTCCTACGGTTCCCACTTTCATCTTATCAAAACTGTTCACAGAGATTACAGGTGATGTTTCTGTTAAACCATAACCTTCAAGAATGGGAATTCCGGCATTCTGGAACATTAAATTAAGTCTTGTAGATAGGGCTGCAGATCCTGAAACCAAAGTCACGATTTCACCACCTAAACCTTCTCTCCATTTAGAAAATACAAGCTTGTCTGCAATGATTTCCTGAAGTCCGGAAGGCTTTGAAATGGTTTTCTTTTTGGTGATCAGATTCAATGCCCAGAAGAATATTTTGGATTTTAATCCTCCGGCTGAAGATCCTGTATTATAGATTTTGTCATACACTTTTTCTACCAGTCTCGGAACTACGGTCATATAATGAGGCTTCACTTCTTTTACATTTTCACCCATTTTCTCAATACTTTCAGCGAAATAAAGAGAAAAACCATTGTACTGATAAAGATAGAAAAGCATTCTTTCAAAAATATGGCAGATAGGAAGGAAGCTTAATGCTCTGGCATCTTTGTAATCAAAGCCTCTCTTTTTTGGAATTCTTGGAATGGATCCCAATATGTTTGAAACAATATTGTTATGGGTAAGCATTACTCCTTTAGGTCTGCCGGTGGTTCCGGAAGTATAAATGATTGTTGCCAGATCTTCTGTATTGATTGCATTAGAAAGGTCATCCACTTCAATTTGTGTAGATTCGTCCTTGCCCAGATCAAGAATTTCTCTCCAGTTGGCAGCCCCGCTGATACTGTCAAAAGTAAAAATTCCCTGCAAACTCGGGATATTATGTTTTACTTTCATTACTTTATTCAACAGCTCTTTATCAGAAACAAAACAATACTGGATTTCAGCATTATTGAAGATGAATTCATAATCTTCGGGAGAAATACTTGGATAAACCGGTACTGAAACAACCCCGATCTGAGAAAGTCCGAAATCCATAATAGCCCATTCTGTGCGGGAATTGGTTGTAATTAAAGCGATTTTATCCCCCGGTTTTATACCAAGCTTCAATAATCCTCTGGATACCTTATTTCCCTCATTAATAAACTCCTGTGTAGAAGTTTTTTTCCACTCACCATGATATTTGGTTACAAACATATCCGTTTTAGGATATTTTTCTAAAGCATAGTGTGGAATATCGAATAATCTCTTGATCGTCATGATTTTTTACGTAATTTATAAAGAAATTTAAATATAAGCATTTTTTTTAATTGAAACCATCCGAAGGTAATAATTAGAAATTAGTTAAATGCTTACCATAATAGTTTGAATCAAAAAGGAGACCGGAAGCCCTGAAAAGGGGATTTTATATTTTCAATTAATCTTTTATAAAGATTAATTTTTCCCGACGCATTTTATATTGTCTTCCTAAAGCATTATCCCGGTTCCCGAAACTGGTATCCATCATCAATAAATCTCACCAAACCTGCCTTTTTCCCGCTTTTAATTTATTTTTTCAGATTTGCTCAAAAAGTGTAAATTTACGGCTATCTAATTATTTTTTTTATGGACTTTAATTTATCGGAAGAACAGCTGATGATTCAGCAGGCAGCAAGAGACTTTGCACAGAACGAACTTTTACCTGGAGTGATTGAAAGAGACCGTGACCAGAAATTCCCTGCAGAACAGGTGAAGAAAATGGGAGAAATGGGACTTTTAGGAATGATGGTAGATCCAAAATACGGCGGTGCGGGTATGGACAGCGTTTCTTACGTGCTTGCTATGGAAGAAATTGCAAAAGTGGATGCTTCTGCAGCTGTTGTAATGTCTGTAAACAACTCATTGGTTTGTGCCGGTCTTGAAAAATTTGCTTCTGAAGAGCAAAAAGTAAAATATCTTACTCCACTGGCCAGCGGACAGGTAATCGGAGCATTTGCATTATCTGAGCCGGAAGCTGGTTCTGATGCTACTTCTCAGAAAACAACAGCTGAAGACAAAGGAGATTACTATCTTTTAAATGGTATCAAAAACTGGATCACGAACGGTGGAACAGCTACTTATTATATCGTAATTGCACAGACAGATCCTGAGAAAAAACACAAAGGAATTAATGCTTTTATCGTTGAAAGAGGATGGGAAGGATTTGAAATCGGACCAAAAGAAGACAAATTAGGAATCAGAGGAAGTGATACCCACTCTTTGATCTTTAATAACGTAAAAGTTCCAAAAGAAAACAGAATTGGTGAAGATGGGTTCGGATTCAACTTTGCTATGGCAGTGTTGAATGGAGGAAGAATCGGTATTGCTTCTCAGGCTTTAGGAATTGCTTCAGGGGCTTATGAACTGGCATTGAAATATGCTAAAACAAGAAAAGCTTTCAAAACTGAAATCATCAATCACCAGGCGATTGCATTCAAATTGGCTGATATGGCTACTCAGATCACTGCTGCAAGAATGCTGTGCTTCAAAGCTGCGTGTGAAAAAGATGCAGGAAAAGATATTTCTGAAAGCGGAGCGATGGCAAAATTATACTCTTCTCAGGTAGCAATGGATACTACTATTGAAGCAGTACAGATCCACGGAGGATATGGATACGTGAAAGAATACCACGTAGAAAGATTAATGAGAGATGCGAAAATCACTCAGATCTATGAAGGAACTTCTGAAATTCAGAAAATCGTGATTTCAAGAAGCATCGCAAAATAATATTTATAAAACACACTACCTATGAAAAAATCTTTGTGGATCACCCTCGGTGTCGTACTGCTGTTACTGGGAGTATTTGTATGGTATAAGTACTATTTCGTTTTCGGAGAAGGAGTAAAGTCCGGATACCTGAACTATGCCATGAAAAAAGGTTATGTTTTCAAAACCTATGAAGGTAAGCTGATTCAGGAAGGTTTTGGGAGAGGAAAAACAGGAACTATTACAAGCTATGAGTTTGAATTTTCTGTAGATGATCCCGAAGTTTTCAAACAACTGGAAACCAACAGCGGTAAAACTTTTGATCTGCATTACAAAGAGTACAACGGGGCTCTTCCGTGGAGAGGAAACACAAAATTTATCGTAGATAAGGTAGTGAATATGAAATAAAAACAAATAAGGCTCTCAATATGAGGGCCTTATTTTACACCAAATCACAAAATATTAATATATGAAATAAAATTTCCAAATTTATTTGAACCTCGTCCGATCGGAGATTCATTGCATTTTGCTTATACTTAAAGTTAAGAGTTATTTTTCTAATAAACAACACTTCTGTTGAATATTTGGTAAAATTAAACATAAGAATCGAACACCAATTCCAAACCTCATTAAAAAAAAATTAAAAATCTAATGAGAATCACTATCAGCGGCGTTCCTATTCTTCTTTTTATAGAAATAATATCCAATGCCGGCAATAAGAAATAAAGGCCATAGCGGCAGGATAAACAGGAATATGGACGTAATAACATTCCAGCCGGATTCAATGGCTGCCAGGGATTTTCCACTGAAGGTTTCAGGCTCTGTTTGTGTTTTAGCTTTCTCACTGATATTTACATTGATCGTACAGATTGCATTGTCCGTATAGTTTCGCCCCGAAACCTGAATATCTTTTGTGTCAATATCTCCAACATTACTGTTGATAGCATCCATTAAACCATCAAAATGCTGCATAGGAACTTTGATATCCAGACTGTATACTTTTTGATTTTCCCCATGCAGATAGGCGGATTCCACATAAGACAGATTTTCACTTTTGATATACCCGTTATTTCTGTTCGCTTCTTCCCGGATAATTTCCTTTACCGTTTCCACATTCTCCGCGGTTATAGAAAGATATCCTGATTTTACCATTTTATCTTGTGGTATATTCAGTTCGTAACTGTCGTTCTTAGGCTTTTCTTTATAGATGATTTTGGTTTCTTTAATAACCTTGGGAGCCGGAGCTTTTGCTACAATTTTTTCAGATTTCTTTGCTATAGAATCTTTTTTCTCTATTTTGGATTCCAGTTTTGTATTCGCAATTTTATCCGATAAAGAATCTACCATCTTGGAAGTGTTTTCTATCTTTTGACGGATGTCGCTTTTCGAATTTTCAAAATCTTTTATTTTAATACTGGCTGAGTCCAGGACTTTATCAGCCGTTTTACTGACATGATCTATAGTTTCTGTAGCAACAGTGGCAGCACTGTCCGCTGAATGGATGGCTTCATTGATTCTGTCCTGTGTAGCTTCTGCCTTTTTACACATAATGAAAGTGCCTGCTGCAGCAGCGAGTAAGATGAACTTTTTCATAAGATTAATTTTTTTGATGAAGTAAAATTAGAAGGGAAGTTCTTGTAAAGATTGTAAATGAAATGTATTATGCTGGTAAAACATTAACTCTTATATTACCAGGGTTTTGTATTTGTTTTACAAAAGATTTACAAAGCGTTTTTCTGAGTTTAGGGTATTGAAATGATTCGAAAGCTTTGTCTTTTCACTAAATATGAGTTCGGAAATCTAAAAATTCCCATCCTCAGGAGGGGTGGCAAAAATTTAAAGAATTTTTGACGGGGTGGTTTCATACGATATATTATAAAAAAATCCGCAGAAATTTCTGCGGATCTATATTGTAAACAATTTCGGTTTGCCTGATTGCTTCTTAACTTTCTCTGAACTCACTGATGAAGTGTAACTTCACATTCGGGAATTTCTCCTGCGTCATATGAATCGTGAAAGAAGAGTCTGCAAGGAATACCAATTGATTGTATTTATCTCTCGCCAGGAATCTCTGCTTCAATCTTGCAAATTCTTTGAACTCTTCAGATTTTTCGTCAGCTTCTACCCAACAGGCTTTGTGCATAGATAACGGTTCATAAGTACATTTTGCACCATATTCATGTTCCAAACGGTACTGGATAACTTCGTACTGTAGTGCTCCTACGGTTCCGATGATCTTTCTTCCGTTCATTTCAAGGGTAAACAGCTGTGCAACTCCTTCATCCATCAGCTGATCAATACCTTTCGCCAATTGCTTAGCTTTTAACGGATCATTATTATTGATATAACGGAAATGCTCAGGAGAGAAGCTTGGAATTCCTTTGAAGCTTAATTTCTCTCCACCTGTTAATGTATCTCCGATTCTGAAACTTCCCGTATCATGTAAACCAACAATATCACCAGGGAAACTTTCTTCCACCACTTCTTTCTTATCGGCAAAGAATGCGTTGGGAGAGGAGAATTTCATTTTTTTACCTTCTCTTACCAGTAAATAATTTTCGTTTCTCCTGAATGTTCCTGAAACAATCTTCACGAATGCAAGTCGGTCTCTGTGCTTAGGATCCATATTCGCATGGATTTTGAAAACAAAACCTGTGAAAGTACTTTCTTCCGGTTTTACCAGACGGGTATCACTTTCCTTTGGCTGCGGCATCGGAGCAATATCAATGAAAGCATCCAATAGTTCACGTACTCCAAAATTATTTAAAGCAGAACCGAAAAATACCGGCTGAAGATCACCTTTCATATAATCATCACGATTAAATTCAGGATAAACAGACTGGATCAGATCAAGCTCTTCTCTTAAATTTTTTGCAGCTTTTTCACCAATAACATCATCAATTGAAGTATCATTGATATCATCAAACTTAATAGAATCTCCAACTTTCTGTTTTTTCTCTTCCAGGAATAACTGAATATTGTTTTCCCAGATGTTATAAATTCCCTGGAAGTCACTTCCCATACCAATCGGTAAAGAAAGCGGACAAACGGTTAGTCCTAATTTTTGTTCTACTTCATCCAAAAGATCGAAGGCATCTTTACCCTCACGGTCCAGTTTATTAATGAAGACCAGCATCGGAATGTTTCTCATTCTACACACCTGAACCAGTTTTTCCGTCTGTTCCTCAACTCCTTTTGCAACGTCGATGACAACGATTACAGAGTCTACGGCTGTTAATGTTCTGTAGGTGTCCTCAGCAAAATCTTTGTGACCCGGAGTATCCAGAATGTTGATTTTATGATCTCTATATTCAAATGCCAATACGGAAGTCGCTACAGAGATTCCTCTCTGTCTTTCAATTTCCATAAAGTCGGAGGTAGCTCCTTTTTTTATTTTGTTGGATTTTACCGCACCCGCTTCCTGAATCGCTCCCCCGAAAAGAAGTAACTTTTCTGTAAGAGTAGTTTTTCCGGCATCCGGGTGGGAAATGATCCCGAAGGTCTTTCTTTTTTGTATTTCTTTGATTAAGTCTGACATATCGTATTTTGAAGTTGCAAAAATCGTGATTTTTTATGAGGTTTTCAAATTTAAATGAAGACAATATTCATTACGCAGAAGAATAGAAGGATAACCGCATTTGAGAATGAAAGATATGGCTATAAACTCATCAGTAATTGACTTTGCGTAAACATTACTTATCAGACAAACATTTTGATCAGCAATATAAAGACATAAACCAATCCGGCAGCAATCAGTATAAAAACTGCAGACATGATGTATTCAAATATTCCAAATTTAGTTTTTTGTGGTTCTGAACTAAGATTGTACTGATCAATAGCCTGTTTACTTATTCTCAGATCCGGACGAAAGTGTTGAATTCCTTTAAGAAAATGACGGTAAAGCTGATATTGGTTGCGTAGAATTACTAAGCTAAAATTAAAATCTACCGCTGAAGGCATAATTTCTCCTGCTTTATTTTTCAGATAGAACTGTAATGTTGTTTTGCCATATTTTACGGTCTGGGTGTTGAAAACATGTACATCGGTGGATGAGTGCTGAGCTGGCTGAAGTTCATGGTATAATATGGTTTCAATAATTACATTACGGTGGTTGTAGAATGTTACTCCTTTTTCATCTACAATGGCTTTTCGGATCTTTTGTTTTTTTCTGTAAGTTAAAGCCACGATCAAAGCGATGCAGCAAAAAATAAGAAGAAGCAGAGCAATAAGAATCGTGAAAAAGATTCCAGGATCATTTTCTGCATATTGTCTGAAATTATTGTAGATAAAATTAAAAACAACCCCGATTACCACCATAATCAGAATAACAGCGATCCAGAGAATTCCCAGGAGAAAATAAGTAATGGGTGTATTGATTTTGGATTCTATGGCCTGGAATTTTTCAATCATTTTAATTCTTGATTTCAGTTAACAAAAAAACGAGCCCGCATATAAGTGCCGTAATTATGAGTACTGCCAGAAATAAAAGCCAGCCTCCCAGAGAAATTCCATTGCTGTTTACTTTCCATGTTTCTGTGTCAATAGAGTAGTTACGGAAAACAAAAGAATCTATTGTTAAATCAGGACGGAAAATAACAATGCCGTGAAGAAAATGAGCATATAAAGCAGATTTATTTTTTACCATTTTAAAAGGTAGATTCATATCAATACGCCTTGTTGTTTCTTCTTTTTTCTCTGACCGGATGGTGAGTTCCAATAAGGGAACAATGCCTGATCCCACCGGATTGACTGTATAAATATCAAAGTCCTGTTTTGAAGGCCGGAGATCTGTGTAGAGAATCTGATCTACAATTTCATTTCCTGAATTATAAAATAAAAGTCCGGTATCATCAACTACAATTTGACAGGCTATTTTTTTTCTTTTGATGATATAATAACGGATAGCAGGAATCATAATCACTAATGAAAGTCCCCAGCCGATCAGGGCAGGGTACAGCATGGCTTCAAATCCTCTTTTATAAATTCCGTAAGCAGGGCCCAAAACGAAAATCAAAGCGAAAGAAATAAAGATCACAAAGAAAAGAGCATTCAGGACAATGGTCATCCACCTGTTGGTGATAGACTCAATTTTTTGGAATGGAAATTCTGTATGCATTTTGTGATGTTCATGGATAAAGGAACGAAAATAAGAAAATCCTTTTTTAGTTGCCTGTAGCAGTCAAAAAAATTATCTTTGTTTTTCATAAACTTTTTACAGAGAAAGGATGGAAAATAGCAAATATCCGAAGTTTACGTTTACATGGTTGGGCGGTGTTGTCTTGGTGGTTGGATTATTCGTAGGAACAATGGCCGTTTCTTTATTCAGTACTTTTTGGAAAGTGGTTTTCAGGGAAAATATTGAATTGAAAGACTGGTTTCTGATGGTAGCGAATTCTGTAGGGTTCCTTACTGCTATTGTCTTTTTTGACTTTTTTATCGTAAGGCGTACCACGCAAAAAAAGCTTAATTTCAACATGTCATCAGTTAATTTTTCAACCTATCTCCTCATCTTTCCAATGATGGCGGGAATGATGTTTATTTCTGAATTTGTAGCCGCTCAGATCCCAACTACAGGGCCTTTTTTCGGAGATTTTTATGAATATTTTACAAGGCTGATGAGCCAATTGACAGACAATCCGGTGATAATGATTATCATGACTGTTATTATGGCTCCCGTTTTTGAGGAAATTATTTTCAGAGGAATTATCCAGAAAGGATTGATCAATAAAGGAGTAGAACCCTGGAAAGCGATTCTGTATGCTTCCATTATTTTTGGAATAGTTCACGGAAATCCATGGCAGTTTATCAGTGCAGTGATGCTGGGCTGTGTGCTTGGATTGGTCTATTATAAAACAAAATCTTTACTGATGCCGATATTACTGCATGCGTTTAATAATTTAACACTGTCGTTGTTGGTTCTGTATGGTAAAGATGAGAGTTTTGCAAAAGTTCTTCATATTTCAGAATGGCTAGTATTAGCTGCAGGAATTGTACTTTTTTCCTTATTCTATTACCTGTTTATGAAAAAGTATAAAGTACATTATGCTGAAATGTAAGTAACCCGATTAAGAAAGTAAAATTGAAAATGAATATAGAAATGGAATTATTAGTAGCTACACACAACGAACATAAAAAAGAAGAAATCCAACAGATCCTGGGAAGTGACTGCGTGGTGAAAAGTCTTACCGATTATAATATTCACGAAGAAATTGTAGAAGACGGAGATTCATTTCATGCCAATGCCCTGATCAAGGCTAAATATTGCTTTGAAAAAACAGGTATTCCAAGTTTGGGAGATGACAGCGGTTTGGTCGTAGAATCTTTGGATGGAAGACCTGGGATTTTCTCAGCCCGCTATGCCGGAGATCATGATTTCGCAAAAAATATCGAAAAGGTATTGGAAGAAATGCAGGGAATTGAGAACAGAAAGGCTTATTTTGTAACGGTTCTGTGCTATTATGATGAAAACGGGGCTCAATATTTTGAAGGCAGAGTTCATGGAAATTTACTGACAGAAAATAAAGGTTTCAAAGGCTTCGGGTATGATCCGATTTTTGTTCCTGAAGGATATGAAAGAACCTTTGCAGAAATGGATCCTGAAGACAAAAATAAAATCAGTCACCGCAAACAGGCATTAGACCTGTTTATGGATTTTTTAAAAGTAACCGATTAAGTTTAAATATCAGGACAAAATCCCCATTTAGTTTTTCTGTTGTACATTTGTTATCATAAATTATTGATTTGAGTACTTATTTAACAATATTAGGCTTTAACTCTGCGATTCCTACCATCAACACTTCACCTACAGCACAGCTGCTGGAAATGGAAGAAAGACTCTTCCTGATCGATTGTGGAGAAGGTACACAGGTTCAGCTGAGAAAAGCAAAAGCAAGATTTTCAAAAATCAATCATATTTTTATCTCTCATCTTCATGGAGATCATTGTTTTGGGCTGCCGGGGCTTATAGCTTCTTTCCGCCTCTTAGGAAGAGATATGCCCTTGCATGTTTATGGTCCTAAAGGAATTAAGAAGATGCTGGAAACTATTTTTCAGATCACGGAAACCCACCGTGGTTTTGAAGTGATTTATCATGAACTGGATAAAGATTATTCTGAAAAAATATATGAGGACAACAGGGTAGAAGTATATACTATTCCGCTGGACCACAGAATCTACTGTAACGGTTATCTTTTTAAAGAAAAGCCGAAAGACAGACATCTTAATATGAAGGAGATTGCGAAATACAGCGAAATTGAAACCTGCGATTATCACAATATCAAAGCAGGGAAGGACTTTGTATTGAGTGATGGCTATGTTCTTAAAAATGAAATTCTGACTGTTGATCCCGCTCCGTCGGTATCCTATGCATTTTGCAGTGATACCCGTTATCTTGAAAGTGTCATCCCGATTATTAAAAATGTGACGGTTTTGTATCATGAATCCACATTCTTACATGATCTTAAGGAAATGGCTGATTATACAGGTCATACCACAGCTTTGGAAGCAGCTACCATTGCGCAGAAAGCTCAGGTCGGGAAGCTGATTTTAGGCCACTTTTCCAACAGATACGGGGACCTGACCGTATTTACTGATGAGGCGAGACAAATATTTCCCAATACATTTTTACCAAAAGCATTGGAGAGTGTAAAGATTTAGAATGAATATGCTGAAATTTGAAGAACTCAGAGATTTTCTCAACGAAAAAGCAGATCAGTATAACGCTCCTGATTTTATTGAAAATGATCCGATACAGATTCCTCATCGTTTTTCTTTAAAACAGGATATTGAAATTGCAGGATTTCTGGCAGCTATGATTTCCTGGGGAAACAGAAAGTCGATCATTAGTTCTGCGGATAAAATGCTTGATATTATGGGAAATTCTCCTTATGATTTTGTAATGAATTATTCTGAAAAAGATCTGGAAAGTATTCAGGATAAAAGTATTCACAGAACTTTCAACGGACAGGATTTCTCTTATTTTATTAAGCAGTTCAACAGAATTTACAGAGAAAATGAAAGCCTGGAAAGTTTATTTAAAGTAAAAAAGACAGAAAATAACTTTCTGCATGCCATAGAAAGATTCAGAAACGGATTTCTGGAAACAGAAAAGCACAGAAGTCATAAACACATCAGTTCACCTTACAAAAATTCTTCAGCCAAAAGGATTATTATGTTTTTAAGATGGATGGTGCGTAAAGACAAAAGAGGAGTAGACTTTGGAATCTGGGAAAATATCGATCAGAAATATCTTTCCATTCCTCTGGATGTACATACCGGGAACATTTCCAGAAAACTGGGATTGGTTTCTAGGACACAAAATGACTGGAAAACAGTGGAGGAACTGGATATTGCCATCAGAAAATTTGATGAAAAAGACCCTGCAAAATATGATTTTGCATTGTTTGGATTAGGAGTAACAAAAGAACTGTTGTAAAAATAGAAAGGATGAAAAAATATAACGAAAAAACAGAGGTTCTTGAGAAAATTGCAGACAGCATTACCTCATGGATCGGATCTATTCAGTCCCTGATTGTTCACACCCTGCTGTTCCTTACCTCGTTTTTACTTCCGATGCTGAATATCGTGGATTTTGATAAAATGCTTCTGATTCTTACGACCGTACTTTCCCTGGAAGCTATTTATCTGGCAATCTTCATTCAGATGTCTGTGAATAAAAGCCATGAGAAAATTGAAGATATCCAGGAGGACATTGAGGAGATCAGCGAAGATATCGAAGACATTCAGGAAGATCTTGAAGAAATCAGCGAAGATATTGAAGAGATCAATGAGGATATAGAAGATATCCAGGAAGACATTGAGGAAATCAGCGAAGATATTGAAGAAATTAATGAAGACGAAGATGAAGAAGATCACAATGAAAGAGCGAAAAATGTAATGCTCAAGAGTAATGTCAGCTCAAACAAGAACGAAATTAAAGCGCTAAAAGATATTATCTCTCAATTGCAGAATGAAATAGACCAATTGAAAAAAGATGATAAATTGCCAGAGGAATAATGACAATTAAAATATAAACAGATCAATATATTGGTCTGTTTTTTTGGGGTTAATTTCTCCTGTAAATGATTTGCGGAAAATGTAATAATAAGAAAAAAATGTTGTGAATCTACTGGTCTGATTATAAAATAGTAATGTTAAAGGCTGATTTAGTATAATTATTTTTGCTACATTTGAACAAATGAAAACAAAATGTTAATTTATAGACTAAAAAACTATTTTTTCCTTTTTTCTTTTTTATTGATTTCTGTTTCTGCATTTTCTCAAACGAGACCTGTCAGGAAGTCTGAAAAAATAAAACCTTCTGCGGCCAGTCTCAGAGCTGGAGCATTCATTGATGTGAATGTACCTCCATATACACCTTCCAATTATACACCGGAGCAGTTGGTAAAGAATATTCTGATCAATGGCGGTACCAACTGTACAACAGCCAATGTAACCAACGTTACCGTATCTCCTAATCATGATGTGACCAACAGCAACAGATTCTGGGGATATTTTCATAAAGGAACTACCAGCTTTCCTTTTACCGATGGTATTGTCCTTACTACAGGATACGCTTCAGAAGCCGGTAATAGCTATGTATCAGCTGTAGGACAATCAGTAGGAACAGGAAGTGATGCAGATCTTGTAGCCGCTACCGGAGCTACCGTTAGCTTAACGGATGCCGTGGCTCTTGAATTTGATTTCGTTCCGAATTCCAATCAGGTGAAATTTAATTATATCTTCGTTTCAGATGAATATACTTCCAACTATCCTTGTGACGGGTATTCCGATGCCTTTGCCCTTTTGCTGAAAAAAGTGGGAGATCCTACTTATACCAATCTGGCTGTACTGCCGGGAGGTGCGGGACCTGTAAGCGCAACCAACATCGTTCCTGCAGGAAACGGATTCAGCTGTGGGCCTATCAATGCTAATTATTTCGGGGCTTTGGCCAATCCGCATCTGGTTATTAATTACTATGGAAGAACAACACCTCTGACAGCTGTTGCAGATGTAATTCCAGGGCAGACCTATCATTTCAAAATGGTATTGGCTGATGCAAAAGATCCTTCGCATGACTCTGCAGTTTTCTTAGAGGGTGGATCTTTTGACGTGGGAATTAAAATTGTAGATGAAGCAGGAGTAGTGCTGCCGGGCAGTATCAACATGTGTGATAATACTCCAAAACAATTGAAGGCACAGGTAGCAGCTATTCCGGGCATGACTTATCAATGGTACAAAGACGGAGTGGCCATTCCGGGGGCAACCAGTGCCGTGTATGTAGCTACCCAGGCGGGAGTTTATACGGTAAAAGTAATGGTTCCGGGAAATCAGTGTCCTGGCGAAGCTACTATTACCATTGTTGGAGGAACAAGCCCTACTGTACAAAATGCTGAGCTTAAACTCTGTACCACACCAGCAATTACCAGCTTTAATCTGGAAACAGCAAAACCTCTGATCAGTACAACGCAGGGAGCGGTATTCCGTTTTTATGCGAATCAGGCTGATGCGCAGGCTCAAAATAACAGTTATATCACCAATCTTACCAATTATACAGGAACAGATGGACAGATATTATATGTTCTGGTTTCCAATGGTGCTTTCTGTAGTAAAATTGCAACCTTAACGTTAAGAAAAGAAGAAACACCAACAGCATTGGTTACAGCACCAAGATTGAAAATCTGTGCCGGAGAATCCGTATTGTTAACCGCTACCGGCGGTGTAACCTATGAATGGAGTGATTCAGCAGCCGCTACCGGAGGAATCAGAACGGTAAGTCCAACTCAGACGACTACCTATACGGTATATGCTATCGGAGCACAGGGATGTAAATCTCTTCAGCCGGCACGTATTACCATTGAAGTAGTACCGGCTATTGTTTCGAATTTAAAAGGCGGCCATATCTGTCAGGGAGATAAAATTATTCTGGATGCGGGTTCAGGACCAGGATATACCTATCAGTGGAGTACTGGTGAAACGAGTCAGAGCATTACTGTAGGTACTCCTGGGGAGTATTCAGTAGTAATCAGTAACGGGGTTTGTTCAAAAGAGTTCGAAACTCAGGTGATTAAAGCTGTAATTCCGGAAGTGATAAAAGTGGATTATAATGAGAGTGGAACCATGATCATTACAGCAAGTAATCCAAGTAACGGTATCCTGGAATATTCAGTAGATAACGGAGTTACATGGCAGTCTTCCAATGTATTTAATAATGTCCCTAAAAATAAAATCATTTCAATCAGAGTTCGGGTTAAATTTACAAGCTGCGTAGGTTTCCTTGAATTCTTCACATTCGTCATGAAAAATGTAATTACTCCAAACGGGGATAATATTAATGATACCATAGATTTCAGTGGTGTGGTTAATTATAAAGACTTCAGCGGACAGGTTTTCGACCGATATGGAAGAGAAGTATTCAAAGCAGAAAAGACCAGACCGTATTGGGACGGATATTTCCAGGGTAAAAAGCTTCCTACTTCAACATATTGGTATCAGGTAACCTTCGAAGATCCTGCGAGCAAGGAACTTACCGTGAAAACAGGCTGGATATTGCTTAAAAATATAGAATAATTTGAACTATAATTGAAAGACTGACTATTTTGTCAGTCTTTTTTTATTATTTTAAAATAAACAGAGTTGATATTCTAACATAAATAAATTTGCGTTAGTAATAATGTAAATTGTGTTAACTTGAATTTCAATTAAAAAAAATAGTATTTTTGTTTAAAATAATATAAAATGTTAAATAGGAGGATAGGAAATTTATTTTTAGCGTTATTTTTAGCTTTCATGGGGAACTTTATTTTGGCTCAAAATAAAGGAAGGGTAGAAATAGCATCAAAACCTACTGCTGCTTCTTTGAGAGCAGGTGCCTTTATAGATGTGAATGCACCCAGTTACGCGGAATCCGGCTATCCTATTACCCAACTGATCAATGATGTTCTCATATCCGGAGGTTCCACCTGTACCAGCTCAACAGTAAGTAATGTAACTGTTTCCCCCAACCTGGCTGCTACCAATCAGAACAGAAGCTGGGGATATTTTAATAAATCAAATACCAATTTTCCTTTCAGTAAAGGGATTATCCTTTCTACCGGATATGCCAATAAAGCAGGGAACACTCTTCAGGGAACTTTAAGTGATGATCTTGGAACCGGAGGTGATATAGATCTTGCGAATGCGTTGGGAATCGGTAATACTAACCTCACCAATGCCACCTCTATAGAATTTGACTTTGTGGCTGCCTCTACTGAAATTTCATTCAGATATTTATTTGCTTCTAAAGAATATCAGCAAAACTTTCCATGTACCATCACGGACGGTTTTGCTCTGCTGTTAAAAAAATCAACAGATCCTACTTATACCAATCTTGCAGTGCTTCCGGGAGGAGCAGGGCCTGTTAGTGTAACGAATATCCACCCGCAATATCAAAACTGCGGGCCTAAGAATGAAGCCTATTACGGAGGAACCAATACCGCTCAGATTGAAACCAATTTTAATGGACGTACTATTCCTCTGACAGCAAAAGCAACTGTTATTCCCGGGCAAACTTACCATTTTAAAATTGTGCTTGCGGATTATCAGGATCCCAACTTTGATTCAGCAGTATTTCTTGAAGCAGGATCATTTGATATCGGGGTGAAAATCTTGGATCCGGCTGGCGTGCAGCTTCCTGACTCTGTCAATATGTGTGATAATACACCACAGACTTTTACAGCCTCTGTGCAGGGACCTAATATAACGTATCAGTGGTATCAGGGTACTACTCCGATTGCAGGAGCTACCAATGCAAGTTACACGGCAACTGCACCAGGGGTATACACCGTTAAGGTTTTCATCCAGGGGAATACCTGTCCAGGAGAAGCTACTATTACAGTAGTTGGCGGAACATCTCCTACAGTACAGAATGCTACATTAACAGCCTGTTATGCTGCCGGAAATGCAACTTTTAATTTAACATCAGCACAAGCTTCGATAAGTACTACTCCGGGAGCTGTGTTTTCATATTATACTACCTTGGCGGATGCCAATGCAGGAAATGCCAATACAATCCCTAATCCAACAGCTCATCAGAGTGCAGGTGGAACGGTGTATGTAAGAGTAGCCAACGGTTTCTGTGCAAAAGTAGCACAACTCCAACTGGTAAAAGCTCCACAGATGATACCTACCATTGCCCCTCCGGCAGTGCTTACCTGTAACAATTCTCAGACCACGCTGGATGCATCAGCTTCCGTTTATCCGGCAGGTGCTACTTTCAACTGGACGACTACGGGAGGGAATATTGTTTCAGGGGCAACGACTTTAAATCCTGTGATTAATGCTGCAGGAACTTATACTTTAACCATTACAAAAGTGTATCAGCCTGGAAATATCAGCTGTACAGCGGTAGGAACCGTAACCGTGACAGGAAACAGCGCTCCGCCGGTTACCGGGCTTACAGCAAGCAAAATAAAAATCTGTAAAGGAGATTCTGTAACACTTACCGCTTCAGGCGGGGCTACCTATAACTGGGGTAATGGCCTTACAGGAAACGGCAGTACACAGGTTGTTTCACCTACTGCCACCACTACTTATACCGTAACAGCAGTAGGGGCGAATGGCTGTGTTTCTCAAAACCCTGCAACGATAACAATAGAAGTTTCAGAACCTTTTACAGCGCAAAATGCAATACTTCATAAATGTTATCAGCCGGGATTAACTTATAATCTTACAGAAGCCCAGCCTCAGATCACTACTACTGCAGGAGTTACTTTTACTTACTACGTCAATCAGGCTGATGCCAATGCTGCTAACGGAAACTTTATTGTAACGCCTACAACATATACGCCGCCGGGAGGAAGCCAGACTATTTATGTACTGGTAAGTAATGGAGGCTGCAGCTATGTAGTATCTCTGCAGTTACTAAGCACGGCTCAAACTACGCTTACCATTGCTGCACCACAAACAATTACCTGTACAACACCACAGGTTACCATCAATGCATCAGCGTCTGTTGTACCGGCAGGATCTACCATTGCATGGACAACCACCGGAGGTACTATTGTCTCCGGAGCTAATACACTTACCCCTGTTGTAAGTGCCGGCGGAACCTATACTTTAACAGTGACGAATGTATCACAGCCAGGAAACCTGAGCTGTACCTTTACTTCGACAGTAACAGTACAGGAAGATAAAGTACAGCCTGTTGCTGCATTAGTTTCATCACAACCCCGTATCTGTGTGGGAGAATCCGTAACATTAACGGCTTCCGGAGGGGTAACTTATAACTGGGGAAATGGTCTTACAGGAAATGGAAATACCCAGGTGGTTTCGCCTACCACAACTACTGTATATACGGTATTTGCCGTTGGAGCTAACGGATGTATTTCTGCTACACCAGCGTCAGTTACTGTTCAGGTAGGTCCGCCAATTGCAGGGCTTACAGCATCTAAATTAAAAATCTGTGAAGGTGAATCTGTAACATTGACTGCCACCGGTGGAATTACATATAACTGGATAGGTCTTACAGGAAACGGAAACACTCAGGTAGTTACTCCTACAGCAACAACAGAATATTCAGTATATGCATTGGGAGGAAACGGATGCAGCTCTGTGGATCCTGCCAAAGTTAAGATTGAAGTCGTTCCTGCAATCGTTTCTACATTAAAAGATGTATTTGTCTGTGCCGGAGATAAAGGAACGCTGGATGCCGGTTCAGGACCAAACTATACTTATGTATGGAGCACGGGAGCCACTACTCAAACCATAACAACGAATATTCCCGGAACATATTCTGTGACAATCAGTAATGGGGTTTGTTCCAAAACTTTCTCAGCACAGCTTATTAATCCTGATCTGCCGCAGTTTACCAATATTGTGTATGATAATCACATTCTTACGCTTACGGCAAGTAACCCTACAGGCGGAGTTTTAGAATATTCCATCGATGGAGGATTGACATGGCATGAATCGAATGTGTTTACAGGTATTTTGAACAATACCATGTATACTGTAATGGTTAGAGTGAAAGGTGCTAAATGCGGTACTTCGCTGGATTATTTTACATTCATTATCAGCAACGCTATTACCCCTAATATGGATGGTATCAATGATACTATTGATTTCACCGGAATAAGCGGTTACAAAGACTTCGCAGCTTCTATTTTCGACAGGTACGGTGCTGAAGTATTCAAAGCAAGTAAAGGAAATGTTATCTGGACAGGATCTTTAAAGGGAATTAATCTTCCTACTGCTACTTATTGGTACAGGGTACAATGGGAAAATCCAGCCAGTAAGAAAATGGAACAGCGTTCAGGATGGATTCTCCTGAAGAACAGAAACTAGATTTTATAAAAATAAAAATCAAAAAAAAAATCTTTCAGTAATGAAAGATTTTTTTTTGATTTGATGAATAAATATTATCATGTTTTGTGAATTATTTAAAATAAGTGGAAAATATGTTAAAATGATTTGTAATACGATGCTGGCACAAGAAGTATGATTTGTCCGGATAGGGATTGATTAATGAAAATTTACTGTAAAAGCTTCTTGTTTTGTTTTTTTATAGTAAAAAATATAAATATGTATGCGAGATATTTAAAAAAAAATTAAATTTGTTGAAACAAAAATATTATGAGAAGATATCTACCGCTTTGTTTATTTTTTTTAGTCATCTCGACTTTTTTATTTTCACAAGATCTGCCACCACGAAAACACGCCAAAGAAACACCCTCAAATCTGTCTGCCAGAGCTGGTGCTTTTATTGATGTGAATGCTCCGCAGTATCCTGAAACCGCTTATACTATTGAAAAAATGGTTAAAGATGTATTGATCTCTTCCGGGACCAATACCTGCCTTACTCCCAATGTAACCAATGTGAAGATTACTCCTAACCACGCTGCAAGTGAGGCAAACAGAGCATGGGGATATTTTCATAAGGCTGCAACCAATTTCCCTTTTAAAGACGGGCTTATTCTTTCCACAGGGTATGCAAGAAGAGCTGGTAATACTTTTGAGGGTGGTCTGAGTGATGTCAACGGTGGAGGATCAGATGCTGATCTTGCACAGGTGATCGGGGTTGTGGAAAGCAGACTGAATGATGCCGTTCTTTTGGAGTTTGACTTCGTTCCTACAACTTCTCAGATCAAATTTAATTACCTTATTGCATCAGAAGAATATACTGGATCTTTCCCTTGTACCTTTGCAGATGCATTTGCTATTTTGCTTAAACCTACCTCAGGAGGACCTTATGTGAATATGGCAGTACTTCCGGGAGGTGCAGGTCCGGTGAGTATTACCAATATCCACCCTGCAATCGGAACCAGTTGTGGTGCTGTAAACGAACAGTATTTTGCAGGATATAACACCGGGAACGTTGAAACCAATTTTAACGGGAGAACAATTCCATTGACTGCCACAGCCACAGTAGTAGCAGGACAGCAATACCACTTCAAAATGGTAATTGCCGATTACAGTGACCATAGTTATGACTCTGCCGTATTCCTTGAAGGAGGATCTTTCAATATCGGGGTAGATCTTTTAGATCCTGCAGGAACAAAACTGCCTTCAGATATTAATGTATGTGATAATGTACCTCAGGTCATTACAGCTTCTGTAAATGATCCTAACCTTGTTTACCAGTGGTTCTTTAATGGAGCACCAATCCCGAATGCTACAACCAATACCATTACTGCAATACAGCCCGGTACTTATACGATCGAGGTAAGTGTTCCTGGTAACCCTTGTCCGGGTAAAGCTTCAATCCAGATTCACGGAGGAACAACACCTCAGGCTCAGGATGCTACATTGCTGCTTTGTACCACACCGGATATTACTACTTTCGATTTAAGTACAATTATGCCTACCATCAGCCCGACGCCTGGAGCTGTCTTTAAATTCTATGAAAATCAGGCGGATGCTGTTGCACAGAATAACAACTATATTCAGACACCTTTAAATTATAATGGTAACGATGGCCAGATTCTGTATGTTCTTGTTTCCAATGGAGGATTCTGTAGTAAAATTGTAGAATTGACATTACAGAAAGAAGCCACGCCAACCGCTAAAGTGAAGGCTTCCAGAATTAAAATCTGTCCGGGAGAATCCGTAACCCTTACGGCTGAAGGAGGAGATACCTATCTTTGGAGCAATTTCATGGGAACAGGGAATATGCAGACGGTTACTCTATATCAGACTACAACATTTACAGTATATGCGATTGGGGCAAAAGGATGTAAATCTCTTAATCCGGCAACGATCAGAATTGAAGTGACACCAGAAATTACCTCTACATTAAAAGATGTTGAAATGTGTGTCGGTGATATTGTAACTCTGGATGCAGGAGCTGGCGATGGCTACAAATATCTTTGGAGTACAGGTGCTACAACACGTAAAATTAATGTAGACCAATGGGGAATCTACTCAGTAGAAATTGATAATGGTATCTGTAAGAAAGTTTTTGAAGCCAAAGTAATGGGGGCAGCAACTCCTTTTGTTACTGCATTAAATTATGAAAGCATCAAAAAAACAGTAACAATTACTGCTGAAAACCCGCCAATGAACAATACACCAAGCACTTTGGAATATTCTCTTGATGGTGGTATCACATGGCAGGATTCAAACGTATTTACGAATCTTTTAGACAATACAAACTATACTGTTTTGGTAAGAAGAGTAGGGACACACTGTGTAGGATCTCTTGAATTCTTTACATTGCAGATCAACAATATCATTACTCCGAATGAAGACGGAATCAATGATGTATTGGATCTTAAGGCTCTTGGAGACTTTAAAAACTTTACGGGTTCTATCTATGACAGATATGGAGTGGAAATGTTCAGATTCTCAAAAGAAAATCCTGTCTGGGACGGAACAGTAAGTGGTAAGAGACTTCCTACGGCAACTTACTGGTATAAGTTCAATTTTGAGTATCCGAAATCAAAAGCCCAGATGAACTGGTCAGGATGGATCATGCTGAAAAACAGAAACTAAAATTGATAATGTACTATAAAAGAAAGCCTTTCGAATTTATTTGAAAGGCTTTCTGCTTTTAACAGACAGTGTATTGTAATGTATTCAACAAAAAAGCTCCCTGTAAGGAAGCTTTATAATGATTATTTTATTGATTTTCTTTCCACAGATTGGCAAAGTGTATAAAATCTGCTACACTAAGTTCTTCGGCTCTCTTATCTAAAAATTCGTGTCCTTTCAAGGCTTCAGGAATATTGAGTGTTTTTAAAGCATTGGAAAGCTTTTTCCTTCTTTGGTTGAAACCTGTTTTTACAATCTGCTTAAACAGAACTTCATTGCCTGCAAGCCCTTCTTTAGGGTTTCTTGTAAGTCTTATTACTCCCGATTTTACTTTTGGAGGAGGATTGAAGACATTCTCATGTACCGTAAACATATAAGATACATCATAATAAGCCTGTATCAGAACAGAAAGAATACCATAATCTTTAGTTCTCGGAACAGCTGCCGTTCTTTCCGCTACCTCTTTCTGGAACATTCCTACCATTTCCGGGATCAGCTTGTAATGATCTACAATCTGAAACAGAATCTGTGAAGAAATGTTATAAGGGAAATTACCAATGATCGCAATCTGATCATCCTTGATAAAACTGAAATCCTGCTTCAGAAAATCGCCAACAAAAGTTTCTTCAGTTACTTTTGTATAGTTGTTTTTCAGGTATTCTATAGATTCCGTATCTATTTCGGCAAGATAAATGTTCTGATCCTTTTCAAGAAGATATTTGGTAAGAACCCCCATTCCGGGACCTACTTCCATGATGTTGGTATAGTTCTCAAAACTAAGACCTTCTACGATTTTTCTTGCGATATTTTCATCTGTCAGGAAGTGCTGTCCAAGATGTTTTTTTGCTTTTACACTCAAAGTTTTTTATGATTTTATTAACAGTGATTTTCTTTATTTCGTCCCAAATTTCGGAAGATTTTTTCTATTTTAGCCAAAAATTTTAATATTAATGGCTAAATCTGTAGATGAATTTAATAAGAAAAGGCTTCGGTCCAGCAATATTACAGTAGTGATAAGTATTGCCTTAGTGTTATTTTTGTTAGGATTAATGGGGCTTATTCTGATTAATGCCCAGAAGTATTCTGACTATATCAAAGAACAGTTGGTAGTGAATGCCTACTTTGATGAAAACTATGACGCTAAAGATTCTGTAAAAATTGCAAAACTTGAGGAAGAAACTTTTAAAAAGGTACAGTTATTAGCTCCTGTAAAAAAAGCGACTTATATTTCAAGAGAAATGGCGGCAAAAGAAGCCAAGAAAAGTATGGGAATCGACAGTGATGCATTGTTTGAGGAAAATATTTTCCCTTCTTCTATTGAAGTGGCTTTAAAGCCGGAGTTCGTAGATCCAGCAAAAATTGATGAAGCTATTAAAGAAATCAAATCCGTTCCCGGAATTATTGATGTTAAAAATGACAGTACTCTGATGGTAGATGTCTACAATAACCTGAGCAGAATCCTGAAATGGATCTTAGGATTTTCGGTTCTGTTCCTGATATTGGCTGTTGTATTGATCAACAACTCTATCCGTCTCAAAATATTCTCGAAGAGATTTATTATTAAAACTATGCAGCTTGTAGGGGCGAAAAGAAGATTTATCCTTAAACCTTTCATTGTGGAAGCTATTATTTTAGGAGCTATCGGTTCTGTTATAGGTCTTCTCGCTTTGGGCGGAGTCTGGTATTATTTCACAAGTCAGATTGGTTCTGCTTTCGTACAAGACAATAACCAGTACTTCTGGTTAGTAATCCTGGTACTGGGTGTTGGAATTTTTATTTCTGTCTTAAGTACCATTTTCGCTACATGGAGATTCTTGAAATCAAACGTTGACGATTTATATTACTCTTAATAATGAGCAAAAAAACAAATAAATTTTCTGCTTCAGACTACGGGCATGAAGCTGAAGTACCACAGGAAAACGCTTTCTATTTCGGACAGCAGAATTTCAAATGGATGCTGATCGGATTAGCCTTCATTGTAGTAGGATTTCTACTTATGATGGGACCTGATGCCAATACGGTAGACGGAAAATTTGATCCTAACTCATGGAATGACGGGATCTTTTCTATCAGAAGAATCAGAATAGCACCTCTGTTCGTTGTTATAGGATTTGTAATAGAAGTGTACGCGATCTTAAAAAGAAAATAAATAAAATAATTTTATTTAAGGATTAAAAAATTTAAGAATTGAAAGATGTAAGCCAGTGAGCTGATTTTTTAATTCTTAAATCTTTTAATCTTTTTAATTTTTAAAAGAATATGGATTTAATCAAAGCAATTATTATTGCCATTGTAGAAGGGTTGACGGAATATCTTCCGATTTCCTCTACAGCACATATGGGATTTACTGCGAATCTTATGGGGTTGGAAGAAACAGAATTTTTAAAAATGTTTCAGGTGTCTATTCAGTTTGGAGCTATTCTATCGGTGGTAGTAGCTTATTGGAAAAAGTTTTTTGACTTAAATAATATTCAGTTCTATTTCAAACTTGCATTTGCGGTCGTTCCGGCTTTGGTGTTGGGATATTTATTCGATGATAAAATTGAAGCCGTTCTTGGGAACCAGATTGCGATTTCTTCCGTATTGGTGTTGGGTGGTGTAGTTTTATTGTTTGCCGATAAATGGTTTAAGAATCCTAAGATTGATGATGAAAAAGGAATTACGATAAGAAATGCTGTTACCATTGGTTTCTGGCAGTGTCTTGCAATGATGCCGGGTACAAGCCGTAGTGCTGCTTCCATCATTGGGGGAATGGCACAAGGTCTTACCAGAAAGGCTGCTGCAGAATTCTCTTTTTTTCTTGCAGTTCCTACCATGCTTGCGGTAACTGTGTACTCAGTTTTTGTTAAGACCTGGGGAAAAGAAACCGCAAATCCACAGAAAGGATATGAAATGATTATGTCTTCACAGGATCACATTATGATCTTCGTGGTAGGAAATATTGTAGCATTTATTGTAGCACTTATTGCCATTAAAGCATTTATTGGTGTGCTTAACAAATATGGATTCAAACCTTGGGGCTGGTACCGTATTTTTGTTGGAGTTGCCCTGTTGATTTATTTTTATTTCTTTAAATAATGCAAAACATATTATTTAAAGAGAAATTTGTTTATCTACTTTGTCTGTTATTTTTCATCCTTGGTGGCTTTATCTTTATTCCTTTAAATATCCATCCTTTTGCTTATAATGTAGGTTTAGAACATGATATTTTTGTAACAAGTATTCTTATTTTTGCAATTATAATTTTCATTTTCTTGATTAACAAAAAAAGAATTACAATACGATTAATAAATATTTATCTCATATTAGTTTTATTAATAAATATTAAATCTTTTATTGCTTTATTTTTTAATCATTATTATGATTATATCCCTTATTATTGTAAAGCTGTAATAACTGTATTTTTAATAATTCTTCTTTATCTTGTAAATAAATATAAAGTTAGTTTCAAACAAGTGAGAGAAATAGACAATATTGGAAAAGAATGACTGCTGAAGAACTGAAATCAGGATACATTTTTTTATTGGATAAGCCTTTGGACTGGACTTCTTTCCAGGCTGTCAATAAAATGAAATATAAACTTAAGAGGGAGTTTGATCTTCCTAAAAAATTTAAAATCGGACACGCCGGAACTTTAGATCCCAGAGCAACTGGGCTTCTTATCGTCTGCTGTGGAAAATTTACAAAGAAAATTCCTGAAATTCAGGATGCTCCCAAAGAATATTGGACAGAGATCAAGATTGGTGTACAAACGGAATCCTATGATACTGAAAAGCCTGAAATTCTTCAACAGGATATCTCGCATATTACTGAACAACAGGTAAAAGAAGTGTTGGAAAAATTTGTTGGAGAAATTGAACAGAAACCACCTGTTTATTCGGCTATTAAAATTGATGGTGAAAGAGCATACAACCTTGCCAGAGCTGGTGAAGAAGTGGAAATGAAAGCAAGAAAAACAACGATCCATTACATCAAGGATATTAAAATTGATTTTCCTGTGGTGAGTTTTATGGTAGGATGTTCAAAAGGAACCTACATCAGAAGTCTGGCCCATGATATCGGGCAGGAATTGGGAGTAGGAGCTTATCTGACACAGCTGAGACGTACCAAGATTGGTGACTATGCCATTGAAGATGCTACAGATCAGTTCCTGAATAACGAGTACAGATTCGAAAGCCTATGAAAATAAAATTATCCATTTTCTTATTAATATTTTCTTTTTGTAAAGCATTTTCTCAGGATACAGAAACTGGAAAATCAAAAATGGATTTTTACTTCAATCCTTCTCTGAATGTAGGATTTAATATTAATAAGAAGAACCAGACCAGCAATTCGCAGTATATTGAAAACAGATCTTCACTAGGAAATCTTACTTATGGGATTACTGCTGTGGGTGGATATAATTTTCTTCCTAACTTTGCATTGGGAACAGGATTTAAATATAGCTTTATCCAGGATAATTATCATCTGATTTATTGGGTTATTCAGCCAAAGATTATTTTTTCTCCTGGCGAAAGACCTTTTTATATCGATATTAATTATGGAAAACAACTTAATCACTCTGCTGTTTCAGATACTGAATTCTGGGGCGGAAGACTGGGAATGCAGGTTTCCTATTCAAAAAGATTGAGCCAGGAAGGAGGAATTGTTTTTGAATCACATCGGCTGAAAGACGGAGCTGACGGTTTTTTCATAGGCCTAAGCTATGGAATTACTCTTTTCAGCAATAAAAATTATACAGGTTACGGAAAAGACTAATGGAAAAGACACGTATTAATAAATATTTATCAGAAGCAGGATACTGTTCGAGAAGAGCAGCTGATAAACTTTTGGAGGAAGGCAGAATTAAGATAAACGGGAAAATTCCTGAACTGGGAACCAAAGTTTCTGATGAGGACCTCGTAGAAGTGGACGGAAAACCCATCAGAGAACCTCAGGAAAAACCTGTGTATATCGTTTTTAATAAACCGGTAGGAATCGTTTGCACTACCGATACCAAACGTGAAAAAAATAATATCGTAGATTATATCAACCACCCGAAAAGAATTTTTCCTATCGGAAGACTGGATAAGCCTAGTGAAGGGCTTATTCTCTTAACGAGTGATGGTGATATCGTCAATAAAATCCTGAGAGCTCGAAATAATCACGAGAAGGAATATCTGGTTCGTGTAGACAAACCGATCACTCCAAAATTCCTGGAGAAAATGAGAAATGGAGTTCCTATCCTTGATACTGTGACTAAAAAATGTGAGGTAGAGAAGATTGATGAAATGAATTTCAGAATTATCCTTACCCAGGGACTGAACAGACAGATCCGAAGAATGTGCGAATATCTGGGGTATGAAGTTAAAAAACTGAAGAGAATCCGTATTATGAATATCAAACTTGATTTGCCGATAGGGAAATGGAGAGATATGACTGATGAGGAGCTTAATACCTTAAATTCTTTGCTGGTAGATTCCAGTAAAACATTTGATTAAAAATATCTAAAATATTGTAAAGGTTTTAATTTCATGACCTCCGGTATTAATTGCCGGGAGTTGTATTTATTATTGTTATCTGTTATTTTTCACATATTAGTGTAATATATTTTCATTTTCATTGGAAATGTTTTATATTTATAATACTAACAATGATAATCACAAAACCATGAAATTAAAATTGAATTCAGTGTTCTTATTTGTTATTCTGCTAATATCTACGGGTTGCCTAAATGAGAACCATAATCCCGATCATCCCCATAATACCTCGTTTTACATTGATTACAGAAGTCTGAAAGGGTCATCAGACGGAATAGCCGTTATAGAACTTGATCCTGAAGCTCCGAATTTTGGAAACATCAGCAGTAAGCTTGAATTGGGTAATGGGGTATTGCCTCATCATATTTATTACAATCTGGATGCAAAAAAAATGTTTACCACTGCTTTGGGAGGCAGTTATCTCTATGAAATAAAAACGGATAAGGACCAATACGGACAGCCGAAATTAATAAGCGCAACTCCTATTGATACGGGCGAGAATACAGTAGGTGAAAACTTGTTTTTCACAAATGACGGTAGATATTTTATGACTTTTATGGGTGGGGCAGGAGGTCCGAAAGACGGAAGTATTGGCGTTTTTAATGCTAATAATAATCAGCTTATCAAAACGATTAAAGCTCCCATTCAGGCTAATCCCGGTAAGTTTATCATGTATCCGCATGGCATTTCCGTTAATGAGGAGAAAGGATTAATGATGGTGACTTCTACCATTCACCCTGATCTTACCACAGGAATGGGAAATACCTGTACTTTGTTAGATATGAATACCTATGAAATCAAGGAAACATACCAGGTAGCAGACTCACCAACAGATTTGTCCGCTCCGGTTGAGGTATTGTTGCTTCGCGGAAAATTTCCACAATACGCACTTGCTACAACAATGCTTGGCGGTGATATCTGGATTGCCCCATACAATACCGTAGCCAAAAAATATGATGCTTTTACCAAGGTTTTTGACGGAAGTTCACAAGGATTAGGCTGGGCGCTTGAAATGTATATTGATGATACAAACAAGCTCTATGTAAGTTTTGCAGATCCTGGAAGAGTGCTTGTTTTTGATATAAATAATCTTCCCCAGCTAAAGCTTTTGAAGACTTTTGAAGCTGACAGAGGGGCGCATCATATGGCTTTCTTTAAAACCAAGTCAGGAAAAGATGTTGTAGCAGTACAGAATAACCTATTGGATCTTCCTAACTTAAATTCCGGTACGATTAGTATCATTGATATTAATTCCGGCAAAAAATTAGGAACAGTAGATTTAAGGAATAAATATGGAATTCTACCGGAATCTATTGAAGGAACTAATGGACCAGGCAGTTATATGCATCACTAAAATGTAAGACATTATTTATAGTATAACTCTTCCGGAATATTGTTTCGGAAGAGTTTATGTCGACTTCTTGTTGTCATGTTATTTTACATATAATCTCATTCTTTCTTCATACTCAGGTTTCAGTTTTAAAAGTTTCCATATTTTTTTATCATCTGGATTACTGATCCTGTAGAATATGATTTTATCTGCTGAGTACTTGAAATAAGGATGATTTTTAAGCCATTCCTCCGGTGCATTTACTAATGAGTACCGGGGAACATCTGATGTATTCAATGGCGCTATTGAAATCAGTTTCTGAACCAGATCCTGATCGATGTTGTAAGTACTTAGAATTTGCTGCTTATTCATAAAACCTCCCAGTTTCTTTCTGAAACCAATGATTGAACCTGCACTTCTTTCATCCAGTCCGAATTCTATAAGCTGTTTAAACGTAATGGTATTAAGGTCTGTTTTTGAAAAGTCTGTTTTTTCCTGCTGTTTTTCCTGAAGTTTGATATAAGGTTTCATTTCCTGAAATTTCTCAGCAGAAATCACAAAACATTTCTGCAGATCGTCCAGGCTTTTAAAGCTTCCTCTTAAATTCCGGTTCCGGTAATTGAGGATTGTGATTGCTTGTTTTTCTGAGAATCCAAGTGTTTTCCAGCCCTCTAAGTCCAGTTGATTAGGATCAAAAATATGATATTGAATTCTGGATTTTACAGGATTATCCTTCGCGAAATTCCTGAAGTTTTCCGGAGTTTTTGCCGGCAGCAAAAGATAAGGTTCGATTTTGCTGTAATTTTCCGGGGAGATGATGAAGCATTCTTTAAACTTTTCCTTACTGATAAAACTTCCCCCGAGATAATTTTTATACTTTATAATAGCTTCTGCCTGCTTTTCACTGAAACCCATCTTAAGCCAGTCGTGGACAGAAAACTGATCAGGATTGAATTTCGCTGAAACCAGAATTTCTTTCTTTCCGTAGGAAGAGAATCCTTTTGGATCCTTTTTTTCTGTTACTTCAGGAAGTAAGATGAAAGAGGCAAGTTCACTGAATTTCTCTTCGGAAATAGCATAACATTTTTTCAACTGCTCTTTTGAAGTAAATTTTCCTCCTATCATATCTTTATACTTAAGGATAGTAGCAGTTTGTTTCTCTGAAAATCCAAGTTTCAGCCACTGTTCTTTGTCCAGTTGATTAGGATCAAAATCTGATAGATCCCGTATTGAAGAATCTTTAATAAAGGTAACTTCAGGAAAAGGTTCTTTTTCACGACTGGTGTATTTCTGATAGGCTAATAAAACAGTCAGCAATGTAACCATCAATGCCAGTTTCCGGTAATAGTCTTTTCTCATCATACAGTAAACCTATTAATAAAAATAAAGCACTGCAATAGCTGATAATGAAATGGTTAAAGATGATAAAGAGAAAGTGTTTTATGGTTTAAAAGGTGGTGGGAATATTGTCTTTTATGCGATATAATTTCGTAATTGATACTGAAATTCTTGATTGCTTTTTATATAGCATTTATTCAAACGGCTTGGTTTTTGTAATTTTTTCATTATACTTATTAACCTTATTAATTGATTTTAAATATGAATTACACTGAAGCATTGAAATACAAGGAAGAGGCATTGAAAAAAGCGGACAGTACAGTGGCTGACAATTACCATATTGTTATAGTTCCGGCTGATACGGCTGAAAGTGCAAGGTATATTGAAGAGTACACCAAAAAGCCTGAAAACTTCAAAGATGACAGCTGTAAGAAATACTGTTCAAACGGAGAATATCTGGTGGTGAGTTTTAAGAAAGAAGAATAATTTTGGACAAAAAGCAATAATGAATCATTGGTTTTCCCATGTGTTACTATCAATAAAAACCTCCACTGCAATGAATTGCAGCGGAGGTTTTATATTTTCAAAGCATTTAATCCTCTTCCCGTTCTCCTAAAGACTCTTTCAGCTTGATCAGTTCAGCTTTTACAAACTCCAGGCGGTCGATCAGGGTGATGGTTTCGGAAATTTTACTGTTGGTGGTCAGAGCGATACGGGCTCCGTCAAGGGTATATCCCTTTTCTTTTACGAGATGGTAGATCATCTGAAGATTTTTGATGTCTTCAGGAGTGAAATACCGGTTTCCTTTTCTGTTTTTTTTAGGCTTGATAATAGGGAATTCCTGTTCCCAGTAACGTATTAATGAAGTGTTTACATCGAATGCTTTCGCAACTTCTCCTATAGAATAATACAGCTTATCAGGTAAATTTATTTTCATTTTACAACTCCTAAACTTCAAAGATAAAAATTTTTTAAAGTTTCATCCAAAATATATTGTAAAAAGTGCGGTCAGACTTTGTTTTAAAGAAAAATAAAGATATAAAAATCATCATAAAAACAGCCATATTGGTCATGACAGAGAAGAAGGGCAGCTATTACCGGTTCTTTTTATCTAAATTTGTGAATCCTTAAGATATTTATCAATGAATCCGATCTCCGTTCTTCATATTGATCTTTTCCAGGCGGGTAAAAATACTTCAAATTTTTATTTTAACACCATGAAGAGTCATTTGGTGCTGGGACATCGTCATATAGAGAAGCCTCACAGACATGATTTCTATGCAGCAGTTCTCTTTACCAAAGGAACAGGAGTGCATGAGATCGATTTTCAAAGATATGAAGTCTCTGAAGGAAGTCTTTTCTTCTTGTCACCGGGGCAGATTCACAGCTGGGAGCTTTCGGAAGATATAGACGGTTACATTTTCTTTTGTTCCCAGGAATTTTATGAAATGCATTATGTGAATCAGAAACTCAGAAATTTTCCGTTTTTCGGATCCGTATCATTCCCGCGAAAACTACAATTGAACGCTCAGGAATTGAAGAAAAACATGAGTTTATTTAAAGAACTGGGAGAAGAGCATCAGGCTAAAAATATCATGAAAGAAGGCCTGATTTTATCATTAATGTCTCAGATTTTTATTAATGCTGCGAGATTGTTTTCAAAAGATTTTGATACAATGGATTCTGCTGCCGGACTTTCTTATTTTAAACATTATCAGGATTTTGAAAATCTGATTGAACAAAACTTCACAAAATACAAGTCCATTACGCATTATGCCTCATTGTTAGGTATTTCATCCAAACATCTGAACAGGATTGCCCAGACTGTTGTTCAAAAAACAGCAACTGATGTCATTACTGAAAGAGTAGTGCTGGAAGCCAAAAGAATGCTCATGTATCTCGACGAGAGTTTGGTGGAAATTGCCTTTAGACTGGGATACGAAGAATATTCCTACTTTGTAAGAGTATTCCGGAAAAGCTCCGGAATGACTCCTACGCAGTTTATGAGGAAATATAAGGCTTAATGAGTTCCAAATTCAAAGTTTAAGGTTTAAGGTTTAAGGTTGGGGAGAAATGTGTTGGAAAACCACCCCGTCAAAAATTCTTTGAATTTTTGCCACCCCTCCAGAGGAGCGGAATTAGGGAAATATCAACTATTTTTCCTAATCCCTACAACCTGCAACCTGTCACCTATCATCTGCCACCTATAGAGCCAACTTAAACGGTCCTTCAAAAGTAGTTTCAAACGAATCTACCAGCTGTCCCTTTTCATCAAATACTCCGATGACCATATTCTGTTTTGAGAATTTAATTTCGTCCTCAGGAAAGGAAATGTTGATGTTTCCTTTCAGGATCTGATCTCCTTTTAAAATAATTTTTTCAGAACCAAAGTAAGTGATCTCTGCATTTGTTGGAGTGATAACTTTGATGGTAAGCATCTTTTTCTCGTTGGATTTATTTAGAAGAGTATAGATAAAAGTGTTGGTGATTTTACCGTTCTTAATAAAAAATGTAGAACCTGCAGGTTTGATGAATTTGGCTTCCATAGAACCACGATCGTACATTAAAAACCCAAGGAATCCAATTAACAATGCAAGGATAACAGTTGTGGCTTTCATTCTTGGAGTAAATCGGAATTTGTCCTGATTTTCAATTTCTGCTTCCGTAGCATAGCGAACCAATCCTTTAGGTAAGCCAACTTTCTCCATAACTTCATCGCAGGCATCAATACAGGCTGTACAGTTTACACATTCCAGCTGCTGTCCGTTTCTGATATCGATTCCCGTAGGACATACCACAACACATTGGTTACAGTCGATACAATCTCCTTTTCCTGCTGCTTTTCTGTCTTCATTATTTCTCCATTTTGCACGGCCTTCCCCTCTTTTAAAATCATAATATACATTGATCGTTTGCTTATCGATCAACACACCTTGCAGCCTTCCGTAAGGGCAGACCAGCGTACAAACCTGCTCACGAAGCCATGCGAAAACAAAATAGAACGTCATGGTAAAGAAGATCATAACCATAAATTTCAGTGAGTTGGCTTCAGGTCCTTCACTCATAATACGGAAAACTTCTTCGTAGCCCACAATATACATGAACATAAAGTGAGAAATAATCAATGAAATTAAAAGGAAAACAGACCATTTCGTCAGTCTTTTTCTTATTTTCTCTGTATCCCATTCCTGTCTGTCCAGCTTCATCTGTTTATTACGGTCGCCTTCAATCCAGTATTCTATTTTACGGAAGACCATTTCCATAAAAAGCGTCTGCGGGCATAACCACCCACAGAATATTCTTCCGAAAACGACAGTAAATAACATCACAAAAATGACGGAGGTTACCGCTCCTAAAGCAAGAATAAAAAAGTCCTGCAGGTAAAACGGCTGTCCGAGAATAAAGAATTTCCTGTCGATGACATTGATCAGCAGAAAAGGATTGTTATTGATCTTTACAAACGGCAGTCCGAAAAATAAAGCAAGAAGAAAATAGCTGGTGTAATTCCTGTAGTTGGTATACTTTCCTTTGGGCTTTCTGGGAAAAATCCACTTCCTTTTACCGGTTTCATCCATGGTTCCCACTGAATTTCTGAAATCTTCATTTTCAATTTCCAAAGACTTGATATTGCTGGATTCTGCGCTCATTGTTATATGCTATAAAAGTATTTTAGTACAATTTTCATCCTGACCAATCTTATTTTCAAATTGACCGTTCCATGAAAAAGTGATTGATTCTGTTACTGCAAAGCTCCGGATTATATCTTTTCATTACTAATATGATCTACTTCCAAAATAGGATAATTAGGACATTTTGTATCTGTTGTTTTTATTGTATCAAAACGGGAAAATATTTTGAAACCTCTGGGTCATATCGTAAATTGCAGCCTTAAAAATGAAGCATGAAGAATATACTTAAAATAGGTATGATTGGTTTGGTTTTCGCATTGGTAAACTGTCAATCAGTAAATTATAGTAAAATGTTTTATGAGGGAGTGCAGCCGGAAAAGGTTTCCGACAAGTTTAGTTTCACAGAAGGACCATCAGCAGATAAAGAAGGGAATGTTTATTTCACCGATCAGCCTAATGATAAGATCTATTATTGGGACTGGAAAACCAATCAGGTGATAGAGTTTTTGAATAAAACAGGAAGAGCAAACGGAACACACTTTGACAAAGATGGGTATTTGATTACCTGTTCAGACGATCAGGGTGAGATATGGAAGATATCCAAAGACAAAAAAGTAGAAGTTCTGCTAAAAGGTTTCGAAGGAAAAAGGCTGAACGGCCCCAATGATGTATGGAATGATGAATTTGGGGGAATGTACTTTACAGACCCTTTGTATGAAAGAGATTACTGGGTTGGTTTTAAACAGGAAATTCAACATAAAAGTCTTTATTACAGAGATAAATCAGGAAAAGTTACCAAATTAGAGACTTTCACCCAACCCAATGGTATTGTTGGAAGTGAAAAACTAAAGAAATTGTACGTATCTGATATTGATGCCGGAAAAACCTATGTATATGATATATTGGGAGAAGGAAAATTATCAGAGAAGAAACTGTTCTGTGAAATAGGTTCAGACGGAATGACGATGGATAAACACGGGAATCTGTACCTGACAGGAAATGGAGTACATGTTTTCAACAGTTCCGGGAAGAAAATGTATCATATTCCGATTCCTGAAGACTGGACATCCAATGTCACTTTTGGTGGTAAAAATAATGATATTCTTTTCATTACTGCCTCTAAGTCTGTGTATACTTTTCCTCTGAGAGTAAGAGGAATTAAATAATTTTGTGTCATTGCGGGGAGGGCAGACTGCTTCGGCGCTATGCTCCTCGCAATGACAATAAAGTATAGAGTGAAAGGTCTAATAAGCAATCTCCATTTTTACTTTCTTACCTTTCAGTTTTTCGTTCTGAAGTTTTCTCAAAAGAGCGTTTACTTTATTTCTGGAGACAGCAACATATGACGTTGTATCTTTTACTTCGATGATTCCTACATCTTCTTTCTGAAGTTCTCCTTTCTTTAACAGATATCCTACAATATCCACTTTGTTTACTTTATCCTTTTTTCCTGCGCTGATGTAAACTGTCTGAAAAGGTGTTTTTTGCGGAACTTTAGTAAATCCGGCAACGCTTTCTTCAGGAGTATTGTTTTTAATGAACGGGAAGTTTTCCTCTTCAGTCATGATCAGGTAGACAAAACCTTTGGCATTCATTCTCGCGGTACGTCCGTTTCTGTGGATGAAAGCATCTTCTTTTGGAGGAAGTTGATAATGAACAATAGATTCTACCTCAGGAATATCAAGCCCGCGGGCAGCAAGATCCGTAGTAATAAGAATTCTTGCAGAATCATTACGGAATTTCAGCAATGCACGTTCTCTTTCATCCTGTTCCATACCGCCATGGAAGGTTTCTCTGTCGATTCCCATCTGATGAAGAAGTTCAGAGATACGGTCTACGGCATCACGGTGATTACAGAAGATCAGGGTTCTTTTATTTCCGATTTTACAAACCAGATTGAAAAGTGTATCCAGTTTTTCCTCCGGAATGGTCATCACTTTTCTCAGCTGGAGATCCGGTTTTACATCATTTTCTTTAAGGAAACTGATTACTTTTTCATCTTTTAAGCCTGTAAACGTGGGAATTTCATCCATTGCTGTGGCAGATGTTAAAATTCTCTGAGAAAGTCCTTTTAAAGAATGGGAAATAAATTCCATATCATCATGGAAACCCAGTTCCAGAGCTTTGTCGAATTCATCAAGAACCAGAGTCTTAATTGTTTTCGGATCAAAATTATTATTTCTTAAGTGGTAAACAACCCTTCCAGGAGTTCCGATCAATACAGCCGGAGCTTCAATTAAATTATTAACCTCAATTTTTTTGTCATGTCCTCCATAGCATACAGAAACTTTAAAATCTGTTCCCATGGATTTAAAAACCTGCTCAATCTGTAAAGCAAGTTCCCTTGCCGGAACCAGTATCAATGCCTGAACACCCTGAACATTTTTTCTCAGATTTCTGAGAACAGGAAATAAAAAGGCCAGCGTTTTTCCGGATCCTGTAGGAGAGAGTAAGACAATGTCTGTATTGTTTTCAGACGCTTTATAAGTAGATTTCTGCATCTGATTCATATCCTGAATCTGCAGTTTTTGATAGATCGGCTGTAATTCCATGCTGCAAAGGTAGTGAATTTTGGAGTTTGAGGGTTTAGAGTGGAAGAGTTTGGGGGGTTGAGGGTTTGAGAGTTTGAGAGTAGGAGAGTAGGAGAAGGATAGGAAAGTGTGATCCTTCTTTAATTCTGTCTTACTGTCATTCTGAATGAAGCGCAGCGAAATGAAGAATCTCATTTTTGTCTTCTGCTTATTGATGCCTCTTGTAAATTTCAGTGTATGATCAGTATGACAGCGGATATTGCTTTATTCTGAATGTAAGACGGTTAGTATTAGAATGTCATGCTGAGCTCAGTCGAAGCATTCTTATAATCAAGGTATTGATTTTTAAATATATAAATTAAATAGTAGAGTAGTAGAATCTATTGCTTATCTCAAATAAAAATAGTATCTTTGCACCCACTTTTGTGGCGAAAAGGTTTGAAGAGTAAATTACTTAAAATTAATTACTTCCGTATTTTTTAATCTGCATTTATTCAAACCGTTAAAAAAGAAGGAATACAAATTTATTAGAAAATGTCAAAAGAGACAAATTCAGCAGAGGTTTTATTAAACCAAAACGTAGCACCAGAACAATTTGATTGGGATTCATTCGAATCAGGTCTTGATGCAGATGCGAGAAAAGAAAAAAGCGATTTAGAAGAAATCTACAACGGATCATTAAACAACTTAGACGATAACGACGTTCTAATTGGTAAAGTTGTAAGATTAACTGATAAAGAAGCTATCGTAGACATCAACTTCAAATCTGAAGGTGTTATCTCTCTAAACGAATTCCGTTACAACCAAGGCCTGAAAGTAGGTGACGAGGTAGAAGTAATGGTTGACAAGAGAGAAGACAAAACTGGACAATTACAGTTATCTCACAGAAAAGCGAGAACGCTTAAAGCTTGGGATAAAGTAAACGAACTTCACGAAACTGGAGAAATCGTTAACGGTTTTGTTAAATCAAGAACTAAAGGTGGTATGATCGTTGACGTTCACGGAATCGAAGCATTCTTACCTGGTTCTCAAATTGACGTTAAGCCAATTAAAGATTACGATCAGTTCGTAGGAAAAACTATGGAGTTCAAAGTTGTGAAAATCAACCCTGAGTTCAAAAACGTAGTGGTATCTCACAAAGCATTGATCGAAGCAGATATCGAAGGTCAGAAAAAAGAAATCATCGCTCAGCTTGAAAAAGGACAGGTTCTTGAAGGTACTGTTAAGAATATAACTTCTTACGGTGTATTCATTGACTTAGGTGGTGTAGATGGATTGATCCACATTACAGACCTTTCTTGGTCTAGAGTGAACCACCCATCTGAAATCCTTGAGGACGGACAAACTGTAAAAGTTGTAATCCTTGATTTCGATGATGAGAAAACAAGAATCCAATTAGGTATGAAGCAATTAGAAGCTCATCCTTGGGATGCTCTTTCTGCTGACTTGAAAGTAGGTGACAAAGTAAAAGGAAAAGTAGTAGTTCTTGCTGACTATGGTGCATTCGTAGAAATCGCTCCAGGTGTTGAAGGATTAATCCACGTTTCTGAAATGTCTTGGTCTACTCACTTAAGATCTGCTGGAGATTTTGTAAAAGTAGGTGATGAAGTAGAAGCTGAAGTATTAACTTTAGATAGAGAAGAAAGAAAAATTTCTCTTGGTATCAAGCAATTGTCTAAAGATCCATGGGAAAACATCGAAGCTAAGTATCCGGTAGGATCTCAGCATGTAGGAACTGTAAGAAACTTCACTAACTTTGGTGTATTCGTAGAGTTAGAAGAAGGTATCGACGGATTAATCTACATCTCTGATCTTTCTTGGACTAAGAAAATCAAGCACCCATCTGAGTTCTGCGCAGTAGGTGATAAATTAGACGTTGTAGTTCTTGAATTAGATATTCAGGCTAGAAGATTATCTCTAGGTCACAAGCAATTGACTGAAAACCCATGGGATAAATTCGAAACTAAATATGCTGAAGGAACTATCCACGCTGGTAAAGCTGTAGAAGTTCACGATAAAGGAGCTTCTGTTCAATTCGAGGATGCTGAGGTTGAAGCTTTCTGCCCTTCAAGATTATTAGAGAAAGAAGATGGATCTAAAATCAAAAAAGGTGAAGAGGCTCAGTTCAAAGTAATCGAATTCAACAAAGAATTCAAGAGAGTAGTAGTATCTCACACAGGTATCTTCAGAGACGAAGAGAAGAAAAACGTAAAAGAAGCTTCTTCTAGAAACGTAACTTCTTCTTCTAACAACGAAGAAAGATCTACTCTTGGAGACATCGATGCATTAGCAGAGTTGAAAAGAAAAATGGAAGAAGGTAAATAATCTTTGAACCATTATAATACATAAGAGCCGCTCATTTGAGCGGCTTTTTTTATGGCTATACGGGAAGGAATATAAAAAAGTGTAATAAGACAGTAAAAAACAAAACTATCGGGTAAAACAGTAAAAGCAGATTTCTGTGGGGCAGAAATTTATATTCATTTAAATGACTTATAAAAAGAAAATGTTTGTATGAAAAAGAATTAAACATGTGGTAAACATAATGTGGTACGCATAAATATAATGCAGGGTTCTCATGATTGAGAAATATGTAAATTGATTTCAAAGTGTTTTTTATTTATTTGTCTTGATTTATGTTTAATTTTTAATATAAAAAGTATTAAAGTTATGTGAATTATTTGTAGATTAGCGCCTTTAATAATGGATATGAAAAACAAAGCTTTACCTATTTTATTTGCGGTATTTTCTGCATTTCCGGCAATATTATTCGGACAGGATAATGAAAAACTGATTAAAGATTATATTTCTCAAAATAAAATAAGGGAATATAAAAAGTCTGATCTTAATAATATCATTGTCGATAATGTAGATCCGTCAAAATCATTGAATGGTAATGTTGTTAAATTTTTACAGACTTATAATGGTTTGCCAATATACAGCTCTGTAGGAACAGCATTGATTCAGGACAATAAAATTGTTTACTACACTGATAATTTTGTAAAAGATTATACTGCATCTACATCAGGTACTGCTGCTATCAGTAAAAGCACAGCGCTTCAGAAGATTGCTGAAGATCTGAAAAATCCTGAGATAGCAAACTTCACTATTCTTGAGTATCTTGAAAAAACTCAGAAGAAAGCGACTTCAGCCAATCAAAGATTGGTATACGCAAATGATGAGAGCGGAAACCTCCGTTTGGCATATGAATATACCTTAATGGAACCAAAGTCACCCAATTACTGGAATATTGTAGTAGATGCCAACAATGGGAATATCCTGTTGAAAAATAACCTTACACTATCTTGTAATTTTCATCATGATGCTTATTCATCCGATGCGGAATATACCCATGCCGATCATTTTGAAAATACCTTGGTGGGGCCTCAGAACAACATAGTACAGAATAATATTCCATTACTTCTGCCGGATAATGCATCATACAATGTGTTTCCATTACCTATTGAAGCACCAACATTTGGCTCACGATCCATTATTACTAATCCCTGGATCCTGAGTGCTTCTCCTGAAGGATGGCATTCTGACGGAACCAATCATTACACGATTACAAGAGGAAATAACGTTTTTGCCTATGAAGATTCGGCTGGAACTGCTTTAACTGCACCTGATTATCTTACAGGAACTCCGGCAGACGGAGGGGCAACAAGAAATTTTGATTTCCCTTTTAACATCAATGAAACTCCGTTAAATAACAGAAATGCTGCTATTACAAATTTATTTTATCTGAATAACAGAATTCACGACGTTTTCTATAAATTTGGATTTACAGAATCTGCCAGAAATTTCCAGCAGAACAATTTTGGTAACGGACCTGTTGGAGGAGATGATGATTCTGTATATGCAGAGGCGCAAGATGGAAGCGGATTAAATAATGCGAATTTCTCTTCAGGGCAGGATGGTTATAATGGAAGAATGCAAATGTATCTTTGGTCTCCGGTTGGAAGAGTATTCTTCTATAATGCACCAAGTGCTGCCGTTTCCAGGACACCGGGAGCAGGAACCGCACAGTTCGGTAATCCATTACCAATGAACGGACTGACAGGAGATGTAGCACTTTCATCAGTTTTAGACGGATGTACGGCTTTACCTGCAAGCTCATTGACTAATAAAATAGGACTTGTTGAGAGAGGAACATGTGCTTTTGCAGTAAAAGTGAAAAATCTTCAGGATGCCGGAGCTAAAGCGGCCATTATATATAACAACGCAGTAAATGGTTCTACTTTAGGAAATATGGCGGGGAATGACCCTACAATTACAATCCCTTCAGTATTGATTACCAATGCGGAAGGGGAATATATCAAAACTCACCTTGCAGCAAATACAACAGTAAATGTTACTTTAAAAGGAAACCAGACTCCTGACGGAAGTTTTGATAACGGAATCGTAACCCATGAATACGGTCACGGAATATCCAACAGAATGACCGGTACCGGATACAACTGTCTGAATTCAGGCGTGAGTAAGGAACAGATGGGAGAAGGATGGTCTGATTTCTTTGCTTTAATGTTGACTAATAAAGCTGGAGATGATGCTACAGTGGCTAGAGGTATAGGGACTTATGCAATAGGACAACCAATAACAGGCGGTGGTATCAGACCTGCGAAATATTCTACAAATCTTGCTGTTAACGGATTTACCTACGGAAATACCAACGGAATGGAATACAATAACGGATCAGCAATTGTTCCGGATGTACACTCTATTGGTTTTGTCTGGGCAACCATGTTATGGGATCTTCACTGGAAATATGTTGAAAAATACGGTTATGCTTCAGATGTACTGTCAACAACCCCTAACGGAAGCACAAAAGTATTACAGTTAGTAACAGATGCTCTTAAACTTCAGGGCTGTAATCCTAGCTTTATTGATGGAAGAAATGCAATATTGGCAGCTGAGATGGCAACTACTCAGGGACAGGATAAATGTATGATCTGGGGAGTTTTTGCAAGAAGAGGTTTAGGAGTGAATGCATCAGCAGGAACTAAAAATAATATTAATGATCAGGTTCAGGACTTTAACGTTCCGGAAGCATGTTTATTGGCAACCAATGATGTAAAGGCAGATAAGAACAATAACATTTCTATCTATCCAAACCCTGCCAAAGATGAATTCTATATTAAATTCCCAAGCAATACTCTTGGAAAAGTAAGCGTAGAATTGTATGATATGTCTGGTAAACTGGTTTCTTCAGAAGATAAAATCTCACCGGATGCCAAGAAAGCAATTTCTACAAGCAACCTTGTCAACGGAACTTATATGGTTAAAATCAAAGGACTAGGTTTCGAAGCAGCTTCGAAAGTAATGGTTAAAAAATAATTTACTTTTATAATCAATCTCAAAAATCGCCACAAGCAAAGCTTGTGGCGATTTTATTTATCTATCACTATAACACTGCTGAATGATTTAATTTATATGTCGTACCTTTGCAGGCTGTTAAAAAAATTATGAAGAAGAAAAATATACTAAAAGGTGTTTTATTTGTAGGAATTGGAGCTAGTATATACGGTATGTTGGCCACTTTTGTAAAAATGGCTTATCAGGATGGCTTTACGACCTCAGAAGTAACTACTTCCCAATTCGTATTAGGTTTGACGGGACTTTTGATCCTGAACTTTATTCAGACCCTAACCTCAAAACAGAAATTATCGGTGCCCAGTTCTAAAGAAGTAAGAATGCTCTTGCTTGCAGGAACTTCTTTGGGCGGAACAAGTTTATTCTACTATATTGCCGTGCAATATATCAATGTTTCCATTGCTATTGTATTATTGATGCAGTCGGTGTGGTTCAGTGTGGTGGTGGAAAGTATTCTAACTAAAAAACTTCCCAACACAAGAAAAGTGGTTTCTGTGGTTATCGTTTTGTTGGGAACGGTTCTGGCAACCAATCTTATTAATATGGAAATAGAGCTGGACTGGCACGGAGTATTCTGGGGGCTGATGGCAGCTGCTTCATACACTTTAACAATGTTCACCTCTAATACGCTGGCTACTCATCTTCCGGTTTTCCGAAAGAGTATAATTATGCTGGCGGGTGGTTCAGTTGTCGTTTTTGCATTCTTATTCTTTGGCCAGATAGGGCCTATGTATTTTGATGGCTTAAAATCATTATACCTGAATTTTACTGATAATACAGAACATATCCATTCATTTAATTATTCAATATTTCTCACGTATGGATTTGTACTGGCGCTTTTTGGAACTATTATTCCGCCTATCTTATTCAATGTTGGGTTTCCCAATGCAGGATTGGGCCTTGGAAGTATCGTTTCATCACTGGAACTTCCGGTTTCCGTAACCATGGCTTTCGTTTTGCTGGGAGAGAAAGTGTTTCTGATTCAGTGGGTAGGAATTGCCTTGATTCTTTTTGCAATTGTTTTAATGAATTTACCTTCAAAACAGGAAAAAGAAGTTTCAATGGCATAATGGTCTGAAAAATATTAACTAAAATTAAAAAAACCGTTCCTTTTGGAGCGGTTTTTTTAATTTTAATCTTTAAATAAACGTTTTATGAAACATTTCAGAAATATAGTGACCGCTTTTGCTTTAACTGTCTCTGGTTTTATGTTTTCACAGGTAAAACCTCTGGATGCAATGCTGTCTGATTATCAATATCCTTACGAAGTTCATTTTCTTAATTTCAAGTCTCAGGGCGAAGATTTGAAAATGGCTTATATGGATGTAAAGCCGCAAAAACCCAACGGAAAAACGGTCATGCTTCTCCACGGCAAAAACTTTAATGGAGCGTACTGGGAGAGAACAGCAAAAGACCTTTCTGCTAAAGGATTCCGGGTAGTGATTCCTGATCAGATAGGATTTGGAAAATCTTCAAAGCCTCATGCTTACCAATTTTCTTTTTCACAGCTTGCAGAAAATACAAAAGCGGTCCTGGATGAACTGAAAATTGACAAAACCATCGTACTTGGACATTCAATGGGAGGAATGGTGGCCACCAGATTTACGTTATTATATCCTGAAAAAGTACAGAAACTGATTCTCGAAAACCCGATCGGACTGGAAGATTATAAAACTTTTGCAGCCTACCAGACCATTGACCAGGCTTATCAGTCTGAACTTAAAAATACAGCCGAAACCTATAAAAATTATCAGCTGAAATTCTATTATGACAACAAATGGAAAGAAGAATATCAGCCCTGGCTGGACTTAATTGCGGGATGGACACTTCATAAAGATTATCCTCAGGTCGCATGGGATGCAGCGCTTACTTCGGATATGATTTACAATCAGCCGGTATGTTATGAATTTAAAAATATAAAAGTTCCTACCTTGCTTATTATTGGAACAAGAGACAGAACCGCAATAGGAAAGGACAGAGCTCCTAAAGAACTTCAACCTAAAATGGGGCAATATCAGGAATTGGGAAAGAAAACCCAACGTGAAATTGCGGGTTCAAAGCTTGTCGAGATTGAAAATGTAGGGCATCTTCCGCATATCGAGGTCTACCCTAAGTTCATGGAAGCACTGTATGATTTTATACAATAAATTAATTTTAAAATATAAAATATTTGAAACATTAAGTTTTTGCAAGTGAGTAAAATCATAAGCTTTATAAACATTTTGCTTAATTTTTCATCTTTGATGAAACTTAACTATTCTTATTAACTTAATGTTTCAAAATCAATTCTTTTTGTTCCCAAACAGCAATAAAGTACCAACTCCAATTCCAGAAAACAGGACACACGCAATTCCCAGATTTTGTATCAGTCCAATACTCACCAATCCTAAACCTATCAGAACATAATAAATTAATCCTAATAAAGCTCCGGCGCTTCCTGTTTCGTTTTTATAATGAATCAATGCGGTGCTTAAAATATTGGGAATTGCAATGCTGAATGCCATCACAATAAAGAAATAGGGAATTAAAAAATAAATTCCTGTACCTGTCAGAATCCAGACAAAAACAGAGGCAGCCAATGCTGAGAATATACTTGCTTTAACTAAATATTCAGACCGTACATTCTTCAATAACAAAAATCTGTTAAGCTTTGCTCCCGCGAAGGTACCGCCAGCCAGTATCATACTGCTGTACCCGAAAACATAAGAGGAATAATGATTTTCTTTAAAAATAAACGGAGCCAGTGAATAGTATGAAAATAACAAGACATTAAAGCTCATAATCAGTAAGCAGCACTTGATGATGCCCTGATCATGCAGCATCCGTTTCAATAAGATGATCAATGTTTTTAAGTTGATGGATTTCTTTACATGATGAGTTTCAGAAATTTTCTGTCTGGAAAGTATCAAAAAAAGTATACTCAGGATACACAGTGTAATAAATACGCTCTGATGTCCGCCGGAGGAAGCCAGTATTGAACCTGTAACCATTCCGATTACCGGACTGATAGACAAGCCGATTCCGATCCAGGAAAATACTTTGCTGAGATTATCTTTGTCAAAAGTATCTCTTAAAATGGTTTGTGTTACGATGGAACCCACCGAAATTCCGAATGCAGAAATAATCCTGGCACCCAGAAGAACCATAAAATCAGGAGCGAAAACAGCAGTCAAAGTTCCGATTCCATAGGTAATGAGACCATATTCCATTGATTTTTTTCTTCCGATCCTGTCGCATTGAATACCCCAGAATGCTACACCCAGCGCAAATGCTATAAAATATAAACTGATCGTTAAGGTAACTGATTCTTCATTCACTTCAAATTTCTCCTGTACCATTGGTAAAACTGGACTGTAGATGGTTTCTACAAACTGAGGAAGCATCACAAGCAGGGTCAGCAGCCAGATAGGATTTGCCTTTTTCATTTTTTTTCTGCAAAGTTTCCAAAAAATCAATGTATATTTATAATGATATAAAAACAAAAAATATCGAAAATAGGACATGGCTGTACTGGAACAAAACGACATCTTTGATGCTGATTCAATCCCGGAAAAAGTAGTTGGAATAACCTCTTATATGGTAATGCACGACTCCGGCTTTCATTTTCACACAACGAAATCTCAGCTGTTGTATGCACCATCAGGCTGTATGACTGTAACGACTTCCGACAGGCAGCTGGTTCTCCCTCCGTTCAGAATGCTTTGGATTCCTGCTTATAAAGTTCATCGTGTGAATTTCAGAAATATTGTGGCCTACAGATCCATTTATTTTGATGAAAAATATTCCCAAAGATATATGAATCCCGATCTGAAAGTTCTTCATGTCAACGCCTTGTTAAAAGAAATTATTGAAAGAATTTGTTCCTGGGAATGGTCAGGGTTGAGACAGGATCAAACTAATCTTTTAAAAGTATTCTGGGATGAACTGAGTAAAGCTCCGGAAGAAAAACTGGAACTTACAATGCCGCAGGATAAGCGTTTTACGAAAATAGCTGAAGAATGGACACTGCGGAAATCTATGCCTCCAATGCTGAAAGATTTTGCAGAAAAAACAGGAGCGGTGGAGAAAACGATTAGTCGTATTTTTAAAAAAGAAACCGGACTGTCTTATCAGGATTGGAGACAGCAGTGGCGGTTGCAGCGATCAATTGAACTTTTGGTGGAAGGAAATTCAATAGGAGAGGTATCCTATATCCTGGACTTTTCATCAGACAGTGCTTTTATTGAGTTTTTCAAAAAACAGACAGGCTCCACTCCTTTGCAATATCTTATGAAGAATGAATAGTCCTTTTGTAAAGCTGATAAAAAGTACGATTGTTAACCTTGACAAGGTTAGTGTCATATAATATTTCTTGTCCTATGAAAAGCCTGGTTTATAGTAGATTTCATAAAATTGTACTACCAATACAATAATTTTATGAAAACTATTAATACAAATAGTGTTGAGAACTACGTACATATACTTGAGGTCAACACCACGGCAGATAAAGTATATCGGGCTTTAACAGATGAAATTCCCCTTTGGTGGACTGAATTGTTTGAAGGTTCATCTTCAGAGGCTGGAAATCTTTTTACCATAAGATTTGGAGATAACATCCATAAAACAATGCGTGTGAAAGAATTAACTGCCAATACAAAAATTGTCTGGCTGGTTGAAGACTCATTGATTGCCCTTCCTGAATTAAAGAACCAGACAGAATGGATCGGGACAACAATTGTCTGGGAAATTGAGAAAAATAAAGAAAGCACTCAGATAAAACTAACCCATAACGGCCTGAACCCGGATATTGAATGCTATGAGATCTGCTCCAATGGCTGGCTGCAATTTCTCGGCAGCCTGAAAAAATTTCTGGAAACCGGAGAAGGAGCTCCCTATAAAAAGTAAAAATATTTACACAAAAAAAGAGACTGTTTATAAGTAAACAGCCTCTTTTTGTATGTATTGTTGTCTGAATTATTTCTTCTTGTAAGCAGCGTCTTTGATTCTTGCTTTCTTACCTCTAAGGTCTCTGAAGTAGTAAATTCTAGCTCTTCTAACTCTACCTCTTCTATCAACTTCAATTTTTTGAAGTGCAGGCATGTTAATAGGGAATACTCTTTCTACACCTACATCACCACTCATTTTTCTGATAGTGAAAGTTTTTGTAGAACCAGTACCTCTTAATTGGATAACTGTTCCTTTGAAGAACTGAGTTCTGGTCTTTTGTCCTTCTTTAATTTCGTAATACACAGTAATTGTATCACCTGCTTTGAATTCAGGGAATTCTTTTTTCGCAATGTACTTGTCTTGTACGTACTTTAATAAATCCATTATTAATAAAATAAAATGTTAAAGCTAAGCAACTTACACGTTCTTCGTCAGAGGTTGAATAACAGGTTGCAAATGTACAAAATAGTTTTTGAATATGCCAAATATTTAATGTACTAAAAACTATAATTTTTTCATTCCGGTTTTGCTAAAAAATTAACGGTTTCTTTAAAATCCCATCAGACAGAGTTTATATGGGAATTCTACTTTTGCCCGAAGTAAAAATCCGGATAACGGTTTTTTAAATTCCTGATTCACAACTTAAAACTATATGTTATTTTAAAACTAAAACTATTATGAAACATTATTTCTTCTTTTTTTGTTTCGCGGTCCAGATGGCTTTCGGACAGGTTTTGTTCCCATATTTACAAAACCCGACTCCGAATTCTATGATCGTCAATTGGAAAACAGCTTCCAATAATGAAACAACAGTGATCTACGGAGATTCTCCAACAAATTTAAATGTGACGGTAACAGGAACTACCAATATCTTCTCGGATACCGGATACAACAACAACTATTATTATCACACGGCAAAGATTACCAACCTTCAGCCGAATACCAAATATTATTATAAGATCAAAACCGGAACAAGCGAGTCTGCTGTTTATAATTTCAGAACACTTCCTTTACCGGGACAGGCGGTAACTGCCAATGGAAAGATCCGTTTCCTTATTATGGGGGACAACCAGATCAAAGCAGAACCGAGATTTGATACGCTTACTTTGAATGCCTATAAAAAATTAAAGGAAAAATTTGGCGCCAATTCAGATCCGTCAGATAATATTGCGCTTACTTTTATGGTGGGCGACCAGGTAGACGTAGGTACATTGGATCACTATGAAAATGTTCACTTTAAAAAGAATATCAAATTATCACCTTATCTGCCTATTCAGACAACGGTAGGAAATCATGAAACCTATGGAACGATGGGAATGAATTCTTACTATGCCCATTTTTATATTGATGAAATCAGTTATAAAGGGATAAGCTCAGGAAATGAAAATTATTATGCCCAGCAGGCAGGAAATGTATTATTTGTGAGCTTAAGTTCCGAACATACCGGATCTGCACAACAGACATGGCTTCAGCAGATTTTAACGGCGGCCAACAATGATTCTACGGTAGACTGGATTATTTCTTTAAGCCACAGACCGTATCAGGCTGAGCAGTATGTGGGAGATATTTCTACCTGGGTAAGAGAAAATGCCGTACCGCTTCTGGTAACTTCTGATAAATATTTAATGCACGTGGGAGCCCACCATCATTTATACCACAGAGGTCAGCTTAAAAACACACCGAATTACCAGATTATTTCCGGAGGAACTGCATGGGATCAGTATTGGGGAATGTCTAATGAACAGGATTTTGACGATGTTCAGAAAACATTGACAGACTGGACCTATCAGATCGTGGAAGTAGATGTCCCAACCGGAAAAGTAGATGTCGAATGCTATTCAATCGGTGGAATTTACAATAAGAAAAACAATGTATTGGTAGATTCTTTCCACAGATATAAAAATCAACCTAAACCTGCAAAACCATCCATTACCAATACGTTCTCAGGACCCATTACTTTACCTTTGACATTAAATGGAAGTGCATTTTCATCTTCTAACGGAGAGCTTTTAAATACAACACAGTTCCAGATCAGTAAAGCCTCGAACTTCTCTGTGATTGAAAAGGAATTCTACCGCGATTTTGAAAACTGGTTCGGAAAAGACGGAAACGGAACTCCTGATAAAACCAAAAACCTGAATGATGGAGTAGACATCACCAAAGCAACATTAGCAGCGAATTCTATCCCCAACGGAATCTATTATGTAAAAACACGTTACAGAGACAGAAATCTTGAATGGAGTGAGTGGAGTGATGTGAAGCAGTTCGAAATTACAGGAAGTGTAGTGTCAAATCCTACATTTACTTTAAACAAAACTGAATACGCTCAGAATGAAGCTATCACAGCTACATTTACAGGAGGTCCCGGAAATCAGCAGGATTGGGTAGGAATCTATAAAAAAGGACAGACTCCGGCTTCTACAACTTCACAGGGATATATTTATACGAATGGTCAGATTGCAGGAACAGTAACCTTCAATAATGGTCTGGCTGCTAAAGGACAATATTTTGCAGGATTTTTTGCCAACAACGGGTATACGGAAATCACCCCAAGAAAAAATTTCTATGTAGGACCGAAAGTACAGCTGCAGACTACTGCTGATACGTATCCTGTAGGAGGAACCGTTACTATTAATTTTACAAACGGACCCAACTTACAGAAAGACTGGATCGGAATTTATAAAATGGGCCAGACCCCGGGAACCACACCTTCTATCAAATGGAGCTATGTAACAACTGCATCAGGAACATTAAATTTCACAGGACTTCCAAAAGGGTATTATTATGCTCAGTATTTATTGGAAGACGGATATAACGGAATCGGGGAGAAGGTATTCTTCAAAGTAGGAGATATCGTTACAGATCTTTGGATCAACAAGCCTGTTTATACCTTGGGTGAAAATATTACGGCTTCATGGACGGATTCTCCGGGAATCATCAAAGACTGGCTGGGAATCTATCCTCAAAGTGTTCAGACACCGGATGATAATTTTGTTTCTTATACCTATTTTGACGGAATAACTCAGGGAACAAAAACTATTCAGGGAACAGCAGTACCTGCAACACCGGGGAATTATTACATGGTGATGTTTACCAATGATTCCTACACAGAAGTTTCAAACAGAGTACAGTTCCAGGTAACCTCACCCACTTTGGGAACTGAAGAAACCAGAAGTACAGAGAAAAATGTAGTATTGTATCCAAACCCAACCAAACCGGGACAGCCTACTTTTATTAAAAGTGATTACCCGATTGAAAAAATAGAACTGGTTTCAGCTTCGGGAGAATTACTGTATGTATCGAAAAATATCAATAACCAACGTTTCTCTTTGGTGAATGAAAATCTTCCGGCAGGCGTTTACTATGTAAAAGTACATGGAAGAAAACTGTTTACTTTAAAGCTGATCATTCAGTAAGGTAAAGTAAACACAATTATAATGCAGAGACTATCAGAAATGATGGTCTCTTTTTTTTATGGATATAAATAAATATAATTCCCCAATAATCATCCGTGAAAATCTGTGTAATTTAAAAATCTTTGATTTTTTTTAAAAGGTTAAAAATAAGGCATATCTAGCCAGAAACATCTGCGAAAATCTATGTCATCTGTGGTTAAAAAACAAACCACAAAAGTCACAAAAGTTTTTAAACACTTAAGTTAATGAAGAGGATATTCCTGCATTGAATAAATTCACACAAGTTTATAAAAATCTACGTCATTTGTGGTTAAACAAAAAAACGGTTCCAAAAAAATGAAACCGCCTTTGATATATAGTTGTGGTAATTAGTCAAATAAATGGTGCAAATCATCTTCGCTAATCAGCGTAGGTTTTTCAGTAGAAGCATTTTCCTCCTGAGTATCGGCCAGTGTTTTAGTTTCCTGAATGAGCTTTCCATCCATATTATAAAGTTTTAACAAAATCCATTTTCCGCTACGTTCAAGTTCTTTAGCTCCATCCCATGTTTTTATTCTGATTTTTCCGCTTTGAATAACACCTGCTTTTACAGAAGACTTATTGGCAGGCTTCCCCTTTACATACTGTGTGATTTGTGCTGTAAAGGAATAATCATCCCCATCTTCACTGATCGGTTGTGTAAATGTATATAAAATAGTGCCTTTGGGATCATAAACAGTTGCATCATAGCCTGTTTGTTTGGCGTTCAGCTTTTTCTCAAAACTCAGCTTTGTATTGTTACCTTCAAAAAAGTTTTTTATGTTTACAATAATGCCTTCTTTATAAACAGTTTCATTAAAGCCTTCATAAGTAGTACCATTGTAAGGGATACCATCTTTGTATGTCAATGTAGATTTCAGCTTTCCATCCGGGGAATAATATTTAATTTCCTGGATAAGATCATCTTTTAAAAATTGCTCTGAGGATAACTTTCCGTCTTCATCAAAATATTTACTGGTTACCTTTGAGCCTTTTTCATAAGTATCAATAGAGGAAATCTGTGAATATTCATAAGCCAGATGGTAATCATCCCCGTCCATTGGATTATAAACATCATTTTCCTTATCATATTGGTATACCAGATGGGCTATTTTTTTACCCGACTCATCATAAGTAGTTTTATAGCCATCTTTTTTATTCATTTTCTGTTCCTGTAAGATCTTTCCGCTTTTGCTATAAATGACGCCTTCTTTTACACTGCCGTCCTTTCTGTATTTTTCTATCTTAGAGATCCTCATGGGACTGGAATAGTAATCTACCACCATATTTTCACCCGAACCGGAGGTAGTGTTGCTGCCCAGATATTTTCCTTTTTCACCGTAATATTTGGTTTCGGTATTACTGTCCTTATCAATGATGGTTTCATTTCTGATCCCTTTAATGTCATCATCATAAACGGTTGTTTTTACTGGCGTAGAGTTTTCGTAATCCACCACAATATTAAAGTCCATTCCATCCTCAGCATCCTTATAACTGAACATCTTTCCTGAAAAACTTCCGTCAGCTTTATATACCACATCTTCTGTCAGCCTGCCATTCATATCATAAGTCTGTGCCGGACCAATCTGCTGTCCGTTGGAATAGGTGGCAAAATTCTGAACCTTTCCTTCTTCAGTATACCAGGTTACTTTTCCCTCAAAAACCTCACTGCTAGGAGTAGTGTCTGAAGCCAGTCCTTCCATCTGGAGCTTTCCGTCCTTATAGAAATCTTTAATAAGGGTAAGCTTTCCTTTAGGAGTCGTTTCACGGTAATATTCCATATTGTCCTGAGTAGTTTTTTCCCAGTTTTCATCGAAATACGTTTTTTCCTGTGCGCATACATTGATGCTGAGTACCAGTGCAAGTAATGCTGAGGTAAATAATTTTTTCATGTTTTTATGTAAGCTTTGATATTTTTATATGATTAGTGAGATGGCAGATATTGAAAGAGACCTTCATAGTGGTCAAAAGAAGTGATGAGGACAGTAGTGATCTGCCATAAAATAATTTCTACATTAAAGTTGTGTTTAAATTTCCGCCGGAACTGAAAAACAGTATTTCCGGCTTTGAGAGGGCAAATATAGATGAAATTGATGAGAAATAAGATAAAAAATGAACAGACTTGTTCGGTTTTTGATGTAATGTTTTGATTATGATGTTTTTAAAAGTTTAAGATCGATTTTTAAAAAATGTATCAAATTCAGTAATGTTTCCCCTCATAGGATATACAAGAAAATTTATTAAATTTAGCCAACAGAAAAATCTAATATTTCATGATAGATAAAAGAGTAAAAAATGCAAAGGAGGCCATCGAAGGAATTAATGATGGAATGACACTGATGCTTGGCGGATTCGGACTTTGCGGAATTCCTGAAAACTCAATCAATGCTTTGGTAGAAAGCGATGTGAAAGACCTTACTTGCATTTCAAACAATGCCGGAGTAGATGATTTCGGATTAGGATTACTGCTTCACAAAAGACAGATTAAGAAAATGATCTCTTCCTATGTAGGAGAAAATGCTGAGTTTGAAAGACAGATGCTTTCAGGTGAATTGGATGTAGAACTAACTCCACAAGGAACTTTAGCCGAAAAATGCAGAGCTGCCCAGGCAGGCATCCCAGCTTTTTACACACCGGCAGGTTACGGAACTGAAGTTGCAGAAGGGAAAGAAGTAAAAGAATTCAAAGGAAAACCTCATATTCTGGAGCACGCTTACGATGCAGACTTTTCTATCGTAAAAGCATGGAAAGGTGATCATGCAGGAAACCTTATCTTTAAAGGATCTGCAAGAAACTTCAATCATCCGATGGCTGGTGCTGCAAAGATTACCATTGCTGAAGTGGAAGAACTGGTAGAACCGGGACAATTAGATCCGAACGAAATTCATATTCCGGGAATCATGGTTCAGAGAATTTTCCAGGGAGAAAAATTTGAAAAAAGAATTGAGCAGAGAACTGTAAGAACTAAAGAATAAGTTCAAACAATACAATAAAAAGCGCTGAACATGCATTCAGCGCCTTTTTTATGCTTGAGGAGTAAGGGTTTTTCTTTCTCCGATCTGTTGTCTCCACATCGCGTAGTACAATCCTTTTTCGTCAATAAGATTGGCGTGGGAACCTGTTTCTACAATCTGTCCGCGTTCAAGAACATAAATTTTATCAGCATGCATAATGGTACTTAAACGGTGGGCAATCAGGACGGTGATCTGTTCCCTTTCTTTCGAAATTTCTTTGATCGTCGTAGTGATTTCTTCTTCGGTAATACTGTCCAGTGCAGAAGTAGCTTCATCAAAAATCAAAAGATGAGGTTTTCTTAAAAGAGCTCTTGCAATGGCAATTCTTTGTTTTTCACCACCACTCAGTTTCAGACCTCCTTCACCGATAACGGTTTCAATTCCTTTCTCAGCCCTTTCCAATAATGCGGTACAGCTTGATTTCTGTAAAGCAACGGCCAGTTCTTCCTCAGTAGCAGAAGGATTAACGAAAAGAAGGTTTTCTTTAATAGTTCCCGCAAATAACTGCGTATCCTGTGTTACAAAACCAATCTGATTTCTAAGCTCATCAAAATCAAATTCCTTTCCATTTATTCCATTGTAAAAAATATTCCCTTCCTGAGGTCTGTACAATCCAACCAATAATTTCACCAGGGTGCTTTTTCCGGAACCGCTCGGTCCTACAAAAGCAATGGTCTCACCGTTTTTAAGATCAAAAGAAATATTATTTAAAGCTTTATACTGTGCAGACTGATGCTTGAATGAAACATGTTTGAATTCCAGTTCCTCAATAGCCCCGATTTGTTTAGGGTGAAGCGGCTTTTCTTCCACTTCTTTTTTCATTAAACGGTCAAAATTCTGAAGAGAAGCCTCTGCCTCACGGTAAGAAATAATGATATTTCCAATCTCCTGCATAGGCCCGAAAATAAAGAAGCCATAAAACATCAGAGACAGATATTGACCCGGCGTCACAATATTTTTAAAAATCAAATACAATAATGTCAGGGTAATCATCTGCTGAAGAAAATTAACCATTGTTCCCTGGATAAAACTTAAAGAACGGATGCTTTTCACCTTTCTCAGTTCAAGGCCAAGGATTTTATAGGTATTGTTATTTAAACGGATTACTTCCTGATTGGTTAATCCTAAACTTTTAACAATTTCAATATTTCTTAAACTTTCAGTGGTACTTCCGGCTAAAGCAGTGGTTTCCGTTACGATATTTTTCTGGATCACTTTGATTCTCTTACTCAACAAATTGGTGACAATGGCAATAAAGAAAATTCCACAGATATAAACCGGCATAATAGACCAGTGTAAACGGATTGCATACACAGAAACGAAAATGATACTCACCAGGATTCCGAAGAATATATTGATGAAATTCGTGATGAATTTCACTGTATCTTCTCTTACTTTTGTTAAAATAGACAGCGTTTCACCGCTTCTCTGATCTTCAAATTCCTGATAAGGCAGAGCCATCGAATGCTTTAAGCCATCTGTAAATATTTTCGCTCCAAACTTTTGAGTGATCACGCTTACCACATAATCCTGGAAAGCTTTGGCAATTCTGCTTACCATTGCAGTTCCGATAAGAAGCCCCAAAAAGTAAAAAGCCCCATGATATACAGAACTTCCGTATAAATATTCATTCAGGCTTCTGGGCAATAGCTTTTCTTTATCAAAAAAGTTGGGATGGGTAACCAGCTGATCAAGGATATTTCCTGTGATTGCCGGAGCAAATAAAGAAAAAACCTGATTGACAGTAGCCAAAAATAAAGAGATGATTATCAGCCACTGATAAGGTTTTAGATATCTAAAAAGTATTTTCATTCTATTAAAAAATAATAGAACAAAATTACAGATATTATTTTAACTAACAGTGTTAATTATTGAATACAACAAAGCTCTTTTGTATTCAAGTGAAAATAATTAAATTGCAGTCTAAGTTTTTATTATGCTTACAAAAGAACAAATTGCCAAAAGAATTTCAAAAGAACTGAAAGATCGTTATTATGTAAACCTGGGAATTGGAATTCCTACTTTGGTTGCCAACTATGTTCCGGAAGGTATTTCCGTAGAATTCCAGAGTGAAAACGGAGTATTGGGTATGGGGCCTTTTCCTTTCGAAGGAGAAGAAGATGCGGATATCATCAATGCCGGAAAACAGACTATTACTATTCTGGAAGGAGGCTCATTTTTTGATTCAGCCTTCAGTTTTGGGATGATTCGTGGTCAGAAAGTAGACCTTACCATTCTTGGAGCAATGGAAGTTTCGGAAAACGGAGATATTGCCAACTGGAAAATTCCCGGAAAAATGGTAAAAGGTATGGGTGGTGCTATGGATCTTGTAGCTTCTGCTGAAAATATCATTGTAGCCATGATGCACGTAAATAAAGCAGGAGAAAGTAAAATCCTTAAGAAATGTACACTTCCTTTAACTGGCGTAAACTGTGTGAAAAAAGTAGTTACTGAATTAGCCGTTCTGGATGTAACTCCTGCGGGGTTTAAGTTGGTGGAAAGAGCACCAGGTGTTTCGGTAGAAGACATTATTAAAGCAACAGAAGCAGATCTTATCATCGAAGGGGAAATTCCTGAAATGCAGTTCTAATTCTAAATAACAATATAAAGTTTCGGCCTCACAAAGTGAGGCCGAAACTTTATATAAGGATAGAAAACAAACCGACATCGGAACTCGCAGCGTTAAAAAAATAAGTCCTGTGAACGTTAAGAAAATTCTTCTGTCCGAAGCGCGAGACCAAATTAGAACCGATAAAGAAATAATGATTCGCGCAAGTTTAGAATTTTTAGAGAACAGGATTTATTTTTAGCGGAGAGCTCCAGGTCTTGAATTTTTGTTTCTTTTGTTTGACTACGTCGAATCTTCGATTTCAAGACAAAAGAAATCAGGTCAACAAAAAACATTGTTATTATCAATAAGGTCCAGACAAATAGTTATATAGCTGACTTTAACTCCGACATTGGAACTCGCAGCGTTAAAAAAATAAATCCTGTGAACGTTAAGAAAATTCTTCTGTCCGAAGCGCGAGACCAATTCTGAATTGATTAAGAAATAATGATTTCGCGCAAGCTTAGAATTTTTAGAGAACAGGACTTATTTTTAGCGGAGAGCTCCAGGTCTTGAACTTTTGTTTCTTTTGTTTCAAGACAAAAGAAAATAAAACAAAAAAACGGTCCTTTCTTCATTTAAACACAAACAAATAGTTCTATTTACTACTTTACAACTGACATCGGAACTCGCAGCGTCAAAAAAAAATCCTGTGAACGTTAAGAAAATTCTCCTGTCCGAAGCGCGAGCCCAAATCAGAACCGATAAAGAAATAATGATTTCGCGCAAGTTTAGAATTTTTAGAGAACAGGACTTATTTTTAGCGGATAGATCCAGGTCTTGAACTTTTGTTTCTTTTATTTTAAGACAAAAGAAAATAAGACAAAAAAAACGGTCCCTTCTTCATTTAAACACAAACAAATAGTTCTATTTACTACTTTAAAAGTGACATCGGAACTCGCAGCGTCAAAAAAATAAGTCCTGTGAACGTTAAGAAAATTCTCCTGTCCGAAGCGCGAGGCAAAATCAGAACCGATAAAGAAATAATGATTTCGCGCAAGTTTAGAATTTTTAGAGAACAGGACTTATTTTTAGCGAAGAGCTCCAGGTCTTGAATTTTTGTTTCTTTTGTTTCAAGACAAAAGAAAATAAGACAAAAAAAGCTGTTTCACCATGAAACAGCTTTTATATATTTAGTCTAATCTTATTTATCTCCCATCCTGAGCTCCAAACACCTTCTGCAAAATACTCGTAGTTCTCATGGCAGGTGTATTTCTGATCCCGCTTTCTTTATCTGCTACCATTTTGAAGACACCATTAATGGTTTCTGTAGTAACATATTCGTTAAGATCTGTGGTAACAGTCTGTCCGGTAAACGTATTATATTTTGAAATCAGGTTTTTCCAAAGCGTATCGGCACCTACTTTACCTAAAGAAGCTTTTACTTTAGGCTGAAAGGCATTGAACAGCTGAGTTTGGGTTTTTCCCTGCAGATAGTTGGTTGCAGCATTATTACTCCCTAATAAAATGTTTTTAGCATCCGTAATTGTCATAGAAGTAATCGCATTTGTAAAAATAGGAGCAGCTTCTGTTACAGCATCCTCAGCAGCTCTGTTTAGCAATTTTACCCCTTCATCAGCAAGGCTTCCCATTCCGATTGAACGTAGGGTAGTATCAATTTTTCTTAATTTTTCAGGCATTAAAATCTTTACGGCCTCATTCTTGAAAAAACCATCGGTTACTGCCAGCTTTTTTACACCATCCGTTACGCCCATACTTAAAGCTTCTTTTAATCCTGAGGAAATCTGACTGGAAGTAAGGTTTCCAATATTGGCCGAAGAACTGCCTGAGGTGGTAGTTGTTGTTTTAGTAGAAGTTGCTGTACCATTATTTTTTACCGGAACATTAAGATCTACACCCGTTTTGTCTTTAACGGTAGATTTTATAATATCAAAAATTTGTGCCTGAGCTGATAGAGAAAATAATAAGCCGATTGCCAGAAAAATGTTTTTTTTCATCCTATTTTTTTACAAATTTAAATCTTTAATTTTTTTTAAGTCGACTAAATTGATCAAAAAACAAACCATAATAAACCGTATTTCATAGAATAATTTCTAGACAGAATGATTTAAAAGCTGTAAATACTTCATCTTATAGGGATCCCAACCCATAAGGTCTTTAATTTGTTTTAAAAAAAGGCTTAAAGAGTTTTGAAAAATAATTATCTTAGCTCAAACCTTAACCACATCTTATGATACGGACTTTTTTAGTATTATTTATATTGATTTCAAATGTGATTTTTGCCCAGAATAAATTAAACCTGATCCCTTATCCTCAAAAAGTTGAGCTTTTGAAAGGAGAATTTGTAATCCCAAAAACTTTCGTACTAAGCGGTAACCTGCCAAAAGAGGAAACAGAATATTTCAAAAAGAGAATAGGTTCTCAGGTAGAATTTCAATATGCTAAGAAAGGTGGTGATATTCATTTAACGAATTCTATAATTCCTCAGGCATCAGGCAAAGATGCTGAACAGAAAAAGGAATATTATTCATTAGAAATTTCTCCAAAACAGATACATATAAAGTCTTACACCAGACAAGGATACTTTCTGGCACTGCAAACACTTGTTCAGGTTTTTGGACAATATAAGGAAAGTAAGAGAATTCCTGCCTTAAAAATTGAAGACCAGCCAAAGTTTGCCTGGAGAGGAATGCACCTGGATGTCTGCCGCCACTTTTTCACAGTAGATGAAGTGAAGCAGTATATAGATTATCTGGCAATGTATAAACTGAATACCTTCCACTGGCATTTAACAGATGATCAGGGATGGAGAATTGAAATCAAAAAATATCCTAAGCTTACTCAGATCGGTTCAAAACGTAAAGAATCCATGATTGGGGCTTATGTGGATAATACTTTTGACGGAAAACCTTACGGTCCTTATTTTTATACACAGGAACAAATAAAAGACGTAGTGAAATATGCTCAGGACAGACATATTACCGTGGTTCCGGAAATAGAAATGCCTGGGCATGCATTGGCAGCTTTATCTGCATATCCTGAACTGGCATGTACCAAAGGTCCTTTTGAACCTGCTACAAAATGGGGGGTCTTTGATGATGTTTTCTGTCCGAAAGATGAAACTTTTACCTTTTTGGAAAATGTTCTGGATGAGGTCATCAAATTATTCCCTTCCCGATACATTCATATTGGTGGTGACGAGTGCCCGAAAACAAGATGGAAGGAATGTGCGCACTGCCAGGAACTGATTAAGAAAAATAATTTAAAAGATGAACATGGCTTACAAAGCTATTTTATTCAACGGATTGAAAAATATGTCAACAGCAAAGGCCGAAAAATTATTGGCTGGGACGAAATTTTAGAAGGCGGATTAGCTCCGAATGCGGCCGTAATGAGCTGGACAGGCGTGAACGGAGGTATTGAAGCCGCAAAATCAAAACACTTTGCTGTAATGACTCCCGGTGCCTACTGTTATTTTGACCACTATCAGGGAGACCCACAGTCTGAACCTAATGCTTTTGGAGGGTTTACTCCTTTGGAAAAAGTATACGCTTACAATCCTGTTCCTTCCGAACTGAATGCAGAACAGGCCCAATACATCATGGGAGTTCAGGCTAATCTGTGGACGGAATATATTCTGGATTTCAAACAGGTACAGTACATGATTTTCCCAAGATTAATGGCGCTTTCCGAAGTGGGATGGGGAACTTCAGATCCTAAAAACTATAAAGAATTTGAAAACAGAGTGATCAGCCAGTTTAAAGTTCTGGATGATATGAAGGTGAATTATGCGAGAAGCATTTATAACATCACCGGAAAAGTAATTCCTTCCAATAACGGCATTGCTTACGAGCTTTCCACTTCACAAAACTCAAACGGTATCCGATATACGCTGGATGGAACAAACCCTTCTATTAATTCTAAAACATACCAGAATGCAGTTCCGATTCCTAATTCTTTAACAATTAAGTCAGCCTATTTTGAAGACGGGCAACTAAAGAGTGCTGTTTCAACACAACAATTTACAATTTCAAAAACCACGGGGAAAAATATAACGCTTGAGCAGCAACCCAATGAAAATTATTCTTTTGGAGGTGCTTTCACTTTGGTAGACGGAATTATCGGAAATGTAAAACAGCTGGGTAAAACATGGCTGGGCTTTCAGGGTAAAGATGTGGTGGCAACCATAGATTTTGGTCAGAAAACAGCCTTCACAGAAGTGTACTTCAATACCCTTGAGAATAAAGGAAGCTGGATTCATCTGGCTAAATCTGCAAAGATTTTTGTTTCTGATGATAATAAGAATTTCAAACTGATTAAAGAGATCGGAACACCTGAAATTCAGAAGGCCGGCGGAAAAATCAAAGTGAATGTGGGAACACAGAATACAAAATACCTGAAAGTAACGATTGAAAATGCAGGTATTATTCCCGCAGGAAATCCCGGAGCAGATTCCAAAGCATGGTTGTTTGTTGATGAAATTGGTGTAAATTAGAATAAAAAATGCAGGACGATACCATACTTTCTTCCGAATTTTCATCATCACCAGATCTGGTAGAAAAGCTGTATCAGTATGGTACAACGAAAAATTATTATGAAGGTGACATTATTTTAGATGAAAATGCTTCCATCCGCTCCATTCCTATTGTGATGAAAGGAATGCTGAAAGTGATCAGAACTGAAGAAGACGGACGTGAAATTTTATTATACTACATCAAAGCCGGAGAAAGCTGTATCATGTCTTTTCTGGGTGGCATGCACAATGAAAAAAGCATCGTAAAAGCAGAGATAGAAGAGGATGCGGAAATACTTTTCTTACCGGTAGACAAGGTGTCTTTATTCATCAAAGAACATCCGGAATGGCTGGACTATATTTTCAGATTGTACCATAAACGATTTGAAGAACTTTTGGATATCATCAATGCCATTGCTTTCAAAAAAGTAGACCAGAGACTTCTCAACCTGTTGCAGAAAAAATCTGAGCTTACCCGTTCTGAAACCATTCATACAACCCATGAGCAGCTGGCCAATGAGCTGGGAACAGCAAGAGTAGTGGTCTCCAGGCTCCTCAAACAGCTGGAAGAAGACGGAAGACTCAAGCTGGGCAGAAATAAAATCGTGCTCCTGAAAACCCTGAACTCATAAGTTCTCCCTCAATTTAATCGAAGGTACTCATATTCCCCTCCTCCGGAGGGGTGGCAAAAATTCAAAGAATTTTTGACGGGGTGGTCATAGGCAGGCAATCCCAATATTCCTCACAATAACCCTTTGTATTCTTTGGGAAACCATTAATGTTCATTCGTGTTAAAAAACTCCTTATGTAACAAAAGTAGCTGTAGACTTTCATTCATATTTCCATTTTTGTATCAGAATTATTTGAATAGAAATGGAAATTATAGGATATACAGCGGCAGTTTTAATAGGCATTTCTCTGGGGTTAATCGGAGGAGGAGGAAGTATTCTCACCGTTCCCGTACTTGTTTATCTCTTTGGAATCGATGCTTTTCTGGCAACAGAATATTCCCTCTTTATAGTGGGGATGAGCAGTATTGCAGGTTCTGTATCGTATTTTAAAAAAGGACTGGTCAATTTTAAAATGGCGCTGGTGTTCGGAATACCTTCGGTAATTTCGATTTTTCTGACAAGACAATATATTCTTCCTCTGATTCCTGAAGAAATACTTCAAATACACAATTTTACCATTACCAGGAACATTTTTTTATTACTGGTTTTTGCCGGTTTGATGATTCTTGCTTCCTATAAAATGATTAAAAGAAATTCCTCAAAAGAATCTTTAGAAAGCACTAAGAATAATGCTTTTCTAGCAGCCGGACAGGGTTCAATAGTTGGTGTTTTAACGGGATTGGTAGGTGCTGGAGGCGGTTTTATGATTATTCCTGCATTAGTCAATCTTTTAAAAGTTCCCATGAAGATTGCGATAGGAACTTCATTAGTCATCATTGCTGTCAATTCTCTGATTGGTTTTCTTTCCTCTGTAAACCATGTGAAAATAGAATGGAAGTTTCTGATTTCTATTACAGCCATTGCTATTACCGGAATTATAATAGGCTCGCAATTATCCAAAAGAATTGACGGTAAAAAGCTGAAACCCGCATTCGGGTGGTTTATCCTGATCATGGGTATTTATATTATTACGAAAGAAATCTTCCTCTAATTTTCTTATGTAACAAAAGTAGCTGTACAGGAAAAAGGAAAGAAGGAGATTTGTAACAGATAACAGAATAAAAAATAAAATATAATGAAAATAGAACAGATTTATACAGGATGTCTTGCTCAGGGGGCTTACTATATTACCTCAGCAGGAGAAGCTGCTATTATTGATCCTTTAAGAGAAACTCAGCCTTATATCAACAGACTGAAAGAAGATGGAGTAGAATTGAAATACATCTTTGAAACCCATTTTCACGCAGATTTCGTCAGCGGACATCTGGATTTAAGCCATAAAACCGGAGCTCCGATTGTTTACGGGCCAACAGCCAATCCCGCCTTTAATGCAGTTATTGCAGAAGATGAACAGATATTTGAACTAGGAGATATTAAAATTAAAGTTCTTCATACACCGGGGCACACTCTTGAAAGTTCATGTTACCTTTTAATGGATGAAAGTGGTAATGAAAAAGCTCTTTTTAGTGGTGACACCTTATTCCTCGGGGATGTGGGGCGCCCTGATCTCGCACAGAAAGGAGCCAATATGACCCAGGAAGAACTGGCGGGACTTTTATATGATAGTTTGTATCATAAGATTTTGCCTTTAGATGATGATATTACGGTGTATCCAGCTCATGGAGCCGGTTCAGCCTGCGGTAAAAATATGCAGAAAGAAACCGTAGATACTCTCGGAAATCAAAAAAGAACCAATTATGCCCTGAATCAAAAGGACAGACAGAGCTTTATAAAAGAAGTAACGGATGGTCTTTTACCCCCACCAGCGTATTTCGGAATGAATGTGATGATGAATAAAAAAGGGTACAGCAGTTTTGATGAAGTACTTTTAAAAGGGTTGCATGCCCTTGCTCCGGAACAGTTTGAAGAAATTGCTGAAGCCTCAGGAGCTTTGATTTTAGATGTAAGATCCAATCGTGAATTTGCCGGAGGTTTTATCCCGCAGTCCATCAATATAGGATTAGACGGTGATTTTGCTCCTTGGGTGGGTGCTTTAATTGCTGATGTCAACCAGCCTATTCTGCTGGTCACTGAAAAAGGAGCTGAAGAAGAAACGGTAACCCGTTTGAGTAGAGTAGGATTTGATCATATTTTAGGTTTTCTGGATGGAGGTTTTGAAAGCTGGAAAACAAGCGGAAAAGAAACAGACTTTGTCAACCGTATCTCTGCAGAACAGTTTGAAACTGAAATCAAAGAGAAAGAAGCAAAAATTATTGATATAAGAAAAGAGAGTGAGTACCATGCAGAACATATTCACAAAGCTTACAGTAAACCTCTGGCCTATATCAATGAATGGATTCATGAGATAGAGCCAGCAGAACATTTCTACATGCATTGTGGAAGCGGCTATAGAAGCACAATGGCAGCGAGTATCCTTCAGGCAAGAGGCTACAGAAACTTTTCAGAAATTGAAGGTGGTTTTAAAGCCATTGCCTCCACAAATGTTCCTACAAGTGATTTTGTGTGTCAGACTAAAATTTTAAATAAATTGAATTAAAAAATGTTAGAAATTATAAAAGAACCCTGGCCGTGGTATGTTGCCGGGCCATTGATTGGTCTTACCGTCCCTGCCTTATTGATTATGGGAAATAAATCCTTTGGAATCAGTTCCTCGCTGAGACATATCTGTGCAGCCTGTGTTCCGGCCAATGTGAATTTTTTCAGATACGACTGGAAAAAAGAAGCCTGGAATTTATTTTTTGTACTGGGAATCTTCTTCGGAGGATTGATTACATCCCAATTTTTGGTGAATCCCAATGAAATAACAGTGAATACTGACCTGAAAGCAGAATTGGCAGGCTACGGAATTACAGATTACAGCAATCTGGTTCCGTTACAACTGATGAATTTCGAAAGCCTGTTGACCCTTAGGGGATTTATCATGATGGTAGTGGGAGGATTTTTGGTCGGTTTCGGAACAAGATATGCGGGCGGATGTACCAGCGGACATGCCATTATGGGACTTTCCAACCTGCAGTGGCCATCTCTGGTAGCAACAGTCTGTTTCATGATCGGTGGATTTTTAATGGCTAATCTTATTCTGCCTGCCATTCTATCCCTATAAGTAATTTAAAAAAGAGAAGTTTACATTATGAGCAAAGAAAAAGAAAACGATATAGGCCATCAGGATACTGTTTGTGTGAACGAAAGTGTCCTTACTCACCAATGGTATCACAACCTGAAATACCTTGCTGCCGGAATTATTTTTGGAATTATTTTCGTGAAAGCAGAGGTGATCAGCTGGTTCAGAATACAGGAAATGTTCCGCCTGCAGTCTTTCCATATGTACGGAATTATTGGAAGTGCTGTATTGGTAGGAATCATTTCAGTAGGGCTGATTAAAAAATTTAAAATAAAAACAATGTATGGGGAGCCTATTACATTGACCCCTAAAAAGTTCAACAAAGGTCAGATCTACGGTGGATTGATTTTTGGTTTTGGCTGGGCGATAACCGGAGCCTGTCCGGGACCTCTTTTTGCTCAGATCGGGACGGGTGCTTTAGCCGTATCTGTTACCTTACTGAGCGCTATTGCCGGAACGTGGGTATATGGATATTTCAGAGACAAATTGCCTCATTGATACCTTTATAAAAAAGACTGCAGAGTATTTCTGCAGTCTCTCCAAGTATAAAAATTATGAATAAATAAAATTCTCCGCACCTAAAGCCATATAAAGATTAATGCGCTCTATTCTGTACTGAAGTTCCAGATTGATGAGGTTCATTTCATTTTTCAAAAGATCCCTCTGTTTACGGATCAGTACAAAACTGTTGCTGGTACCGACCTTTATTTGTTTCTCAGTTAGAGAAATATTGTTTTTCAGCTCATTGACAGCGTTGGTTGTATAAGCCATCTGTTTTTCAATAGAACGGAGATTAGCTAAAGATGATTCCACTTCGTTCAATGCATTCAGAACAGCTTTTGAATATTCTTCAACAACCTGTTTCTGCTGGGAATTTTTTACTTCCACATTCTTTTTCAGCTTTCCACCGTTGAATAGCGGAGAAACTAATCCTCCGCCTACTTTTACCAAAGGATTGGAAAATAAAGAATTAATGGATTCCACATTACTTCCGGCACTACCAAGTGAAGAACTGATACTTAATGAAGGAAGTCTTGCCGCTTTAGCTTCCTGTACTTCATAAAAAGCCTTTTCGATCTGGAAATGACTCGCCTGTATGTCTGATCGGTTTTCAAGAAGTTCCAGAGGAAAAGATTCCGGAATACTGCTTTTTACAGAATTAAAGAAATTCTGGGTTGCCAGTTTTCCCTCCGGATACTTTCCGGTAAGAAGCTCCAGAGACCTTCTCGACTGCATATTGGCATTTTTAATCTTTTCAAGATACCCCTGCAGGGAAATAATTTCGGCAGAAATATTGGACACATCAATAGCATTTGCCGTTCCAACTTTCTTTTGAATGATGTAGAGTTTTTCCAGGTCTTTGGTCTTCTGAATATAGCTTTCAATCTTATCTTCCTGAATGTTTCCTGCAATATTCAGATAATAAGCTTTGGCAATCATTCCTGCAATAGACTGATGCAGCAGTGTATTCTGATGTTTTGCAGAAAAATAACTGCTGGTGCTGGCCATCTGTGACGATTTATTTTTACCCCAAAGGTCAATTTCCCAATTGGCTTTTAACGCAAGGCGCTGAACCTGGCTGCCACTGACCAGATTATTCGAAGTGTTGGCTACAGCACTTACGCTTGGATAAAGGTCGCTTCCGGCAATTTCCATTGCCAGCTCAATCTGGTTAAGCTTTTCTCTGGCAATAATAAGATCTGCATTGTATAACATTCCTTCTTTAACCAGGGCTTCCAGCTGTGAGGTCTTAAGATCATTGATCCAGTCGTAGGAAATTGATTTTGATCCAGCCTTTCTGTCAAAAATCCAGTCATCAGGAATTTGTATATGAGAAGCAATTTCACTCTTTTCTTTAAGCTGATCTATATTTTCCTTCGTAGCCTCTTTATAACCGATGCAGGAGCTTAAGGATCCAGCAAGTATGCTCACTAAAATTAACTTTTTATACATGTTAATGAAGTTTAGGAATCAGGAAGTTGATTTTGCTGTTGATACGCACCATTACTTTTCTGATAAGATGAAGAGGTTTAATGTGGTCAGAATAAATAACCGCAGTTCCTCTTGCTCCCACTGTAAGCTGCTTCTGATTGTCTTCCAGTACAAATTTGGCAATAAGCTTTCCATCGGTTTCCGGCAATTGTCTTGCCGTATCAGGAAGTCCGGCTGTAGAACCGTTTCCGCCCAGCATTCCTCCTGCATTATTCATGATCCCCTGGCTGGTAGCATCGATGACGTATTCAAGTCTGGCCTTTACCACTTTTCCAGGTTCTGTTTTAAGAGCAAGCTCTACTTCATTTCCTTTTTTTACGGTTTCAAGTTCATTCTGAGCAAAAAATCCAATGACTGACTGTTGTTTCTGAATCAGAACAAATGCAGATTTGAAAGGTGCCATAATAGCTCCTTCATTCAGCTGAACATTCGGAATTACACCATCTGTAGGTGCCAGAACAACGGTTTGGGAGAGATTCCATTTAGCCTGTTCCAGCTTAGCCTGGATCTCAGACACTGATGAATTTTCTCCACCATAAGAAGCATTGGATTTTGTTTCCAAAGACTGCTGTTGTGACTGTGCAGCACTGATTCTGGATTGCAGATCACGTGCATTGGTTATCGCCTGTTCAAGATCAAATTTGTTGGCAGCTCCAGCCTGTACAAGCTCCTGATATTGAGATACTCTTTTGTTGGCAAGATCAAGCTGCGACTGTAATGCCGTAATATTTTTTCTGGAGGCCGAAATGTCTGCATCATAAGAATGTACAGTGGCTTTCATACTGCTCAGTTTAGCTTCCAGTGATTTAATTTCCTGTAAATAGGGCTCCCTGTCAAGCATAAATAAAGTATCTCCCTTTTTTACTTCCTGGTTGGTACTTACATATACTTTTTTTACCTTTCCCAAAACCTGGGTTGTGATATCCACACTTCTGTTTCCTACCTTTACATCAGAGGTAATAGGACAGTAATAATTTAAACTCAATATCAAGGCGATAGATCCGAAAATAGGCAGTGAATACACTATTACCTGTGTGGTAAATGTCCACGGGATCAATTTTAATTTTTTAATGAGAAGCCAGCAAATACCGGCATATATTGCAACTAGTAATTCCAGCATGTCTTTTAATTTTCGATGGGTTTAAATTCTTCTTCAGGTAAATTTGTGTTGTCTGTTTCCTTTTCAGGAGTTGTCTGGTTTCCATAATCATAGTTGGCCCAGATTAAGGCAACCGGCCATAAAAGGCCGCCAAAGACCAGAGAAAGAAGGCACATGCTTTTGATAGCGTTCAGTTGAGGATGATTTTTCTTTTCTGCTACCTTTTCCGGATAAATATGAAGTTTCCAGAAGAGATAAATTCCGGCAGCAGGCAATACAAGCAGGATTAGCCAGGATGCTCCGTCAGCTATTTTGTCTTCAATATTGCCTGTAGATGCCTGAGCAAAATTGCATGCCAGTAACAGGCAGAGAATGGTGGTTATTCTTTGCATAAATATATAATGGTAATAAAATTTTGACTTAAGAAAATACAGATTCAGATCCCGATGAATATCCGGACAATCACATATTAATCCTGTTAAGAGGTAAAGACTATTCTATAAGATGGAATGCTTTGAAGATGATTATATTTTTTTTCATTTGGTTTTTTTATGTGTGAAGAACAAGTTTTTGACCGGACAAAATTATACTGAATGCAACAATTAAAAATATTCTTAAGTTATTTTTTTCCTTGATTCTTTTTTTTATTGTCCCTGGCAGTAATACGGGAAAGGGAATTGGGTGTAATGCCCAGAAAATTAGCAATATATTTTCTGTTGGCATTTTGGCAGACAAAAGGATGGCTGTTCAGAAAATCTTCATAACGGGAAAGCGGCGAGCTCCTGCAGAACTGCTCTGTACGTGCTGATAAAATGCTGATAATCTGTTTTAACGATTTCAAATACAAATTGTAAATTCCTTTATGCTGAAAGGCAGTCTGCTCAAATTCACCTTTGTTAAAAAGAATAATCTGAGAATCAATCACAGCTTGTATGGTATACTTTTTAGTCCCTTCAGCAGAATAAGATTCCGGACTCTCCAGAAAGGCAACCTCTTTTTCTGAGGGCAGAAAAGTATTAATTTCAACTCCGTTTTCATCATCAAAGAAAAATCTCAAAAGACCATTGGTCAATATAAATAAATGGTTAAACGGCTGACCTGGCTCTAACAGTTTTTCTTTTTTCCGAAGAAGCTTGGGAGTACTGATGCTTGCAAGGACCTGGATTTCTTCATCCGATAATTCCTTAAAGCAATCCATTTTTCTAAAGGTTTTAAACATATATATTAATTAAAATAACCATTATAAAAATAATAAAAAATTGCCAAGAAAAATAGTGGGAAAACCATAAGATTTACAACGGATTTTTTTAAGATATTTGCTTTGTATTAAATAATTCTTACATCCAATGAACAATAACCGAAGAAGTTTTATCAAAAAACTGGGAATTGCAACCGCAGCACTTACCATTAACCCTTTAGAACTAATGGCCGCAGAACGACCTGAAAGTAAAAAAATCATCAATAAACCTATCGTTCTTTCCACCTGGAATTTCGGATTAAAAGCCAATGAAGAAGCATGGACCATCCTTGGAAAAGGAGGACGGGCTTTGGATGCCGTAGAAAAGGGAGTACGTCTTGTAGAACTAGATCCGAAAGAAAGAAGTGTAGGATATGGAGGCCGTCCGGACAGAGACGGAAGAGTGACGCTGGATGCATGTATCATGGATGAGAATTATAATATCGGTTCCGTAGCATGTCTGGAACATGTTAAAAACCCGATTTCGGTTGCAAGAGCTGTAATGGAAAAAACACCCCACGTTATGCTGGTTGGGGACGGTGCACTGCAGTTTGCCCTTTCACAAGGTTTTAAAAAAGAGAATCTTCTCACTCCTGAATCAGAAAAAGAATGGAAAGAATGGTTAAAGACCAGCCAATACAAGCCCATTGCCAATATTGAAAACCATGATACCATCGGAATGATCGCTTTGGATGCACAAGGAAATCTTTCCGGAGCCTGTACTACCAGTGGAATGGCTTTCAAAATGCATGGCAGGGTAGGAGATTCCCCGATTATCGGAGCAGGCCTGTTTGTTGATAACGAAGTAGGAGCAGCTACGGCAACAGGTCATGGTGAAGAAGTCATAAGAACGGTAGGAACACATCTTGTAGTTGAATTGATGAGACAAGGCAGAAGCCCTCAGGAAGCCTGTAAAGAAGCTGTAGAGAGAATTGTAAAAATCAATCAGCGAAGAAACAAAAATCTGAAAGATATTCAGGTAGGTTTTATTGCCATCAATAAACAGGGAGAATATGGGTCTTATTGTATTCAGGATGGATTCAACTTTGCGGTGTACGATCAGAAAGGAAACCGCCTTGAAAAGCCTGAATTTGCTTTGAAATAATTAATATTCAATAGGAACGGGCTATAATCCTGAGCATAGACGAAGGAAGCCCATTTAAACAAATCAATGACACCTGGTAGCTTTAGCCAAAACATAAAAACAAATATGAAAAAAACGATCATTGCTTCCTTATTACTCTTTATTGCTTGTAAGGAAGAAAAGAAGGAGATTAAGACAGATGTAAAACCAGTACAGATAGAAGAAAAAGTAGTTTTGCATAATGAGTCCAATGAGGCAGAAGATGCTAAGAAATGGCTGGAAAAGAGTATTGTAGATTACTTTAAAGCCGATATCGGAAGTGAAGAAAAGAATATGCGGAAAATCACAACCAAAGACTACTTCGATTATAAAATGGATGCAATGAATGTTGACCTGGATGTAAGCGGAGGCCTTACTGAAAAAGAATTTCAGGATAAATGGAAAACCAGATTTGATGTAAGAAAAGCAGGTGTTGGAGCGGGCTTTCTGATTGCAGCACAGGATTGGGATAAAATTGAAGTTGGAAGCTGTGATTTAGAACTCTCCTCAACAGATGAATATCTCTTCAATGTAGTGCTGACAGACAAAAATTTTAAAGCAGAATATCCGTCAGTAATAAAAGTAGTAAAAGAAAACGGTTCTTTTTTGATTGCAGATGTACTGCAGGAAGAACCAAAATCAAATTAAATAGATACAATACAATGTCAAAAATAGAAATAGCTTGTTTTAATCCTGAATCAGCGATTATCGCTTTTGAAAATGGGGCAGACAGAATAGAATTATGTGATGGACTCAGTGAAGGCGGAACTACTCCGGATTTCGAAACGATGAAGAAGCTTCGTGAAAAAATTACAATCCCGATTTTTGTGATGATCCGTCCGAGAGGTGGAGATTTTACGTATTCAGATTCGGAATTTGAACAGATGAAAAATGATTTGGTTCATTTAAAATCATTACATGCAGATGGTTTTGTATTCGGTATTCTGGATGAAAATGATGAGGTTAATATAGAACAGAATAAAGCTTTAGTAGAGTTGGCCGCACCGCTTCCATGTACTTTTCACCGTGCTTTTGACCGTGCTGCAAGCCTGGAAGAATCTCTGGAAAAAGTAATCGACTGTGGTTTTACAACCATTCTTACCTCCGGTCAGAGACCCAATGTATCAGAAGGAAAAGAGAATCTGAAAAAGCTTGTTGAGTTATCCAACGGAAGAATAGAAATCCTTGTCGGAGGTGGTCTGCGTTCATCCAATATTGAAGAGATTAGAGCAGTTACCCATGCGGGTTACTTCCATTCTTCAGCCATTACGGATGGTGGGGCTTTTGCCAATGTGGATGAAGTGGTTGCATTGAAGAATAAATAATATGCACTCTGGTTGTCATTCCAAGCGTAGCGGGAATCTAGACTGATAAAATAGAGATTCCTTCGTTTCTCGGAATGACAAAATCACTGGTATGATAACGATTCAAAACAAATTTATTGATGAATAGAACGACCCTTTTTGCTTTCCTTTTTATGCAGAATATCCTTTCCGCACAGTTTTCACAAAGAAGCTTGTCTTCGGAGAACTGGCAGTTTAAAAACTCAAAAGACTCAAACTGGTTTCCTGCGAAAGTTCCGGGAACCGTTCATTTGGATTTAATGGATAATAAGATCATTCCTGATCCTTTTAAGGATGAAAATGAAAAGAAAGTACAATGGGTTGAAAATGAAGACTGGGACTACCAGACCTCATTTACTATTTCGCCCCATGAACTGAAGAATGAAAACACTGATCTGGTTTTTAACGGATTGGATACATTTTCTGAAATTTATCTTAATGGTCAGCTGCTGAAGAAAACAGATAATATGTTCCGAAAATGGAATATTCCAGTGAAACAATATCTGAAACCGGGTCATAATACATTGCAGATTAAATTTACATCCGCTGTGAATACCGGAAAGGAATTAGCGAAAAAAGTTCCGTTCACTATGCCGGAATCACCAAGAAGCTTTGTAAGAAAAGCACAATACCAGTTCGGTTGGGATTGGGGACCAAGACTGGTTACTGCAGGAATATGGAAAGATGTCCAGCTGGAATTCTGGAATAATGCTAAAATTATTACGGTTAAGGATATTCAGAAAAGAGTTTCCGGCACTTCTGATAATTTGCGCTTTGAAGTTGAAATTTATGCTCAAAATGATGGAGATTATACCTTGGATCTTAATAAAATTCACCAAAAAATATCTTTAAAAAAGGGGATAAATAAAATATCGGTTCCTTATGAAACAAGCGGGATGAAGCTTTGGCAGCCAAACGGACGAGGTGAAGCTCATCTTTATGATTTTGAAGTAAAACTATATAAAGATCAGAAAAATATTGATACTAAAAATATCAGGATAGGTTTAAGGACCATTGAATTGATTCAGGAAAAAGACGAAAAGGGAAAATCATTCTATTTTAAAGTGAATGGACAACCACTGTATATCAAAGGAACCAACTGGATTCCGGGAGACAGCTTTTCACCCAGAATGACCAAAGAAAAATACCAGAAACTGATCAGGGATACCAAAGAAGCCCATATGAATATGATCCGTATCTGGGGCGGAGGTATTTATGAAGATGATGAATTTTACAAAGCCTGTGATGAAAACGGGATATTAGTATGGCAGGATTTTATGTTTGCGGGAAGCTTTTATCCGGCAGATGAAGCATTTTTAAACAATGTAAAAGAAGAAGTAAAAGATCAGGTCAGCAGGCTTCAGAATCATCCATCCATCGCTTTGTGGTGCGGGAATAATGAAATTGATGAAGCGATTGTTAACTGGGGATATCAGAAACAGTTCAACTATTCAAAAAGCGATTCATTGCAGGTTTGGAAAGACTACAAAAAACTGTTTCATGATGTTATTCCAAACGCATTGGCGGAAAACCTTTCTTCTGATAAAAATATATACTGGCCGAGTTCTCCGTCCATTGGCTGGGGACATAAGGAAAGTCTTACCGAAGGAGATTCTCATTACTGGGGCGTTTGGTGGGGAGAGCAGCCCTTTGAAGTTTATAATGAAAAAGTTGGACGATTCATGTCTGAATATGGCTTTCAGGGTACACCAACCCTTGAAACGACAAAATCAATGTTTTCCGGAGTTCCGGAATTAAACCTTCAGAATCCAACGATAAAAGCTCACGAAAAGCACGCCCGTGGCTGGGACATTATTAATGAATATCTGAAGCGTGATTACAAAATTCCAACGGACTTTGTACAATACAACTACGTTTCACAGCTCTTGCAGGCAAGAGGAATGCAGATCGCTATTGAAGCTCACCGCCGTGCAAAACCTTATAATATGGGAACGCTGTATTGGCAGCTTAACGATTGCTGGCCGGTGGTTTCCTGGTCTTCTATTGATTACCTTGGAAACTGGAAAGCCTTCCATTATCAGGCGAAAAGAAGCTTTGAACCTGTTTTGGTATCAATAGCGGAAACCGAAAAAAGCTACGATATCTATCTGATAAGCGATCTCTTGAAAGAACTGAAAACAGAGACAAAATTTGAATTGATTGATTTCAAAGGAAAAATACTTTGGAAAAGCAATCAGTCAGATAATGTAAAAGCTGATGTAAGTAAGAAAATACGAAGTATCATTAAATCAGAACTGGGTCAGTTTGATTTGTCTAAAGCTGTTTTAAAAATCAGTTCCGAAAAAGATACAAAATTCGAAAAGCTGTTTTTCTTTAGTAAACCAAAAGATCTGAAACTCTTACAACCTGATATTAAAATCAGAAAAATATCACCCACGGAAATTGAAATTTCAACAGATACGCTGGCTAAGGACATTTATTTAATCGGTGATACTCATTTCAGCGATAATTTCTTTGACCTGCTTCCGGGAACTTCAAAAAGGATTACCCTTTCAAAACCTTTGGAAAATATAGAGGTGATGAGTCTTTGGGATGTGATGAAGGAGTAATAGTCAATTGTAATTGATAATAAGAAAAAAACTCTTAAGAAGTCAGAAGTCAACCCTTGTCAAGGTTTAAAACCTTGACAAGGGTTATAAATTTCCGGCAGGTAGATCTCTAAACCTTATAGGTTTCAAAACCTATAAGGTTTAAAGCAGAAAAGTTTCATTAGAAATTCTACCGAAAAAAATATAAATTTTACCCCTCCAACTCAAAAATCAGCCGTAAATTTGCCTCATATTTTATTACAGTTATGGTAAATTTTGTTCTGATTGCAGTGTGTATCATTGCAGGAATGGTATTCAAAGCAACAAAATCTATCCACCCCGATGCTCACAAAGGCATCAATACCTGGATTCTTTATCTTGCTCTTCCGGCAGTTTCGTTTAAATATCTGCCCAAAGTAAAATGGACAACAGAAATGCTGTTCCCGATTGCAGCCACATTTTTAATTTCTGTGTTCTGTTTCTTTTTTATGATGTTTTACAGTAAGAGCAGGGGATATTCAAGGCGTTCCAGAAGTACATTAGAACTGGCAAGCGGATATAGTAATACTTCATTCATCGGATTTCCATTAATCAGTGCTTTTTATGGTGAAGGGCTTCTGAGTATCGCCATTATCTGCGACCAGACGATGTTCTTTGCGCTTTCTACTTTGGGAATTATTGCTGCAGTAAAAGGGGGAAGTAAATCAGGAAAGGTGAGCGCGGCATTTATTTTAAAGAGATTAATAACATTTCCACCATTAATTGGCTGTATTTCTGCTTTGGTATTGTCTCAGTTTATTGACTTTACTGTTGCTGAGCCATTTTTTGATAAGCTGGCAGCAACAGTAAGTCCATTAGCTCTGTTTTCAGTTGGATTACAGCTGAAATTCAACGGATGGAAAAAACTGATTCCTCAAATGTCTATGTCGATGCTTTATAAATTGATTCTGGCACCCGCAATTGTTCTGGGAATGGCTTTGTTATTCGGAATAAAAGGAGACGTGGCAAAAATTACAGTATTTGAAGCAGCCATGCCAACTTTGGTTACTTCAAGTATTATTGCAGAACAGTTCAGGCTGAACACAAAACTGACGAATCTGATCATTGGAGTCAGTATCATTGTCGGATTTATTACCTCTGCATTCTGGTATCAGATTACGGAACTGTTTTTTTAGTCTTTCATCAATCCTTATCTTCGATCCTTTCTGAATTTGTGTTGATCTTTTATCCATACGCTTTGTCATTCAGCAGGAATCCAGCCTGTCATATCATTGTTTTCGATCAATGTAATTCTAGACATTAAAAAATATCTGAATGGGTTAGATTCCTATGGAATGGACAAAAATAAGGAGAAAGTAAAGAATAGAATGCAGTTTCAGGTTCTTGGTTAAAGATTACGAAAGAATCCCCACAAAGTTGCAGTTCTCTCAGGAAAAATCTAATTTTACATTTTAAATATTTCCCTTGCAATACGCTCAAATTGTTTTACCCCTGAACCTGAAAGGATCTTTCACTTATAAAGTTCCTGAAGAAATGATGTCTGAAATCCAGCCCGGAATGCGTGTTCTGGTGCCGTTTGGCGGAAAGAAAATCTATACGGGAATCGTGTTTGAGCTTCATGATAATGCACCGGAAAAATTTGTAGCCAAGGAAGTCATCAGTATGCTGGATGATCAGCCGATTCTTCCTCAGGAACAGATTGATTTCTGGAACTGGCTTTCAGAGTATTATTTGTGCAGCCTTGGAGAGATTTACCGGTTTTCATTCCCTTCTTCTTTAAAACTGGAAAGTGAAACCTATTTAAAATTAAAACCCGGAGCTGTTATTGATTTTGAAAATCTGGATGTTAACGAAATGTATCTGATTCAGGCTTTGGAAGTGCGGCAGCTGATCAATCTGACGGATATCGAAGCTTTTATTCCTAAAAAAGATATCATCAGAACCATCAATTCTCTGATTGATCTTCAGTACATTGAAATTGATGAGAAAATTGCTGAAAAGTATAAAGCCAGGGAAGTTGCTTATGTAAGAATTAATGATGAGGTTCTGGCTAATCAAAATCTTACGGATATTCTTTTAAAACTGAACAGAGCGCAGAAACAGAAAGATCTTTTCCTGCTTATTCTGGAAAAACAGACAGAAAATCCTGATGTTCCCATCAAAAAATCTGAACTGTTTGAAGACGGTTATTTCGGAAGTTCCCACTTCAAACCTTTGGCAGACAAAGGTCTTGTGGAGGAATACTTTATGCAGAAAGACAGGATTGAAAGCTATGAAGGAGAAATCGAGGAGCTTGAAGAACTATCCGAACAGCAGAAAACAGCAAAAGCTGAAATTGATGAAGCTTTTGAAGAAGAGAAAAATGTCCTGCTTCATGGTGTTACTTCATCAGGGAAAACCCATATCTATTTAGAGAAAATTGATGAATGCATCCGTGACGGAAAGAATGTTTTGTTTTTGCTTCCGGAAATTTCGCTTACCAAACAGATCACCCAGAGATTAGAGAAGAAGTATGGAAGGCAGCTCGGTTTTTATCACCAGAAACTGACTGATTTTGAAAGAGTGGAAGTCTGGAGAAGAATTAAGCAGAACGACATCCGCATTCTGATCGGAACCCGTAATGCTTTGTTTTTACCTTACCGTAATCTGGGGCTTATTGTCGTTGATGAGGAACATGATTCTGCTTACAGGCCAAGGGAAGTATCTCCTTACTTTAATGCAAAAGACGCGTCTCTGGTGTTAGGCAGGATGTATAAAGCCGGAGTCATTCTGGGATCGGCTACCCCATCAGTCGAAAGCTACTACAGTGCCCGGAAAGATAAAATGAAATATGTTTTCCTGAATGAAAGATTCGGGAATGTTAATTTGCCGGAATACGAACTGATCAATTTCAAAGAAGCTCAGGAATCTAAAAAGGTTTCTGGAAATTTCTCGCTGAAGCTTATTGAAGAGATAAAGAAAACGGTGGATGAAAAGAACCAGGCGATTGTCCTTCACAACCGCCGTGGTTATTCCAATGTCATAGAATGTGAAAGCTGTGGCTATGTGAACTACTGTTCGAATTGTGATGTGGTCATGACGTATCACAAAGCGGCAAATGAAATGAAATGCCACTACTGCGGACAAAGAGCTTCAAAACCGAAGACCTGCCCGAAATGCAATTCTGAAAAGCTGAACGAAAGAGGAGTGGGTGTAGAGCAGATTCACGAAGAAGTTTCCAGGCTGTTTCCGGAAAATGAGGTGGACAGGATGGATGTGGACTCTATGCGTAAGAAATTTGCCTACGAAAAACTCTATGAAAAGATTGAGGACGGAGAAACAGATATTATTGTAGGTACCCAAATGATTTCCAAGGGACTGGATTTTGATCATATTGAACTCGTTACCATCCCAAAAGCAGATTCCTTATTATATGTACAGGATTTCAGAGCAGAAGAAAGAGCGTATCAACTGATCACGCAGGTTTCAGGAAGGGCAGGAAGGGTTTCGGGAAAAGGAAGGATCCTTATTCAGACCTTTAATCCTGATCATTCTGTATTTCAGCTCATCAAGATGAATAATCCTGCCAAGATCTATAAATATATCCTTACAGAACGTCAGAAGTTCCATTATCCGCCTTTCACCAAGCTGATTATGATTGAATTGAAACACAGAAGAGAGGATAAAGCTGACCGGGCATCACAGTTTCTGGGTTCAATCCTTAGAAAGTATCTTCCTGAAGAATGTGTTTTAGGTCCGGAAAGAGCACAGATTGCAAAACTGAATAACTTCTATCAGTTCCAGATTATGCTGAAGCTTCCCCGTGGGAAAAACTACGAGAAATTCAAAAATATGGTTTTGATAAGTTTGAAAGAATTTGATGAAATCACTGCATATCAAAGCATTAAAAAAGATGTTTTTGTTGATTTTTAACAATTTTTAACAAACTTTACACTCTTTTATAACGGGGCGGTGGTCCGTTATATAACAATAATTTCTACTTTTGGACGTTGATTAAGTGTTTGGCTCTTTTACTGAATGATTTAACCTTTCATTTTTTATAGAGTCAAAACTACAGAACAAAAAGAAGATAGATGGTAAATTTCAGAAAATATATTTCAAGTGCGGCGGTGTTGGCTTCTGGTCTTTTCCTGGCTCAATCTACCGTTTCTACCGTTCTTTATTCCCAGAATTATGACAATCAGAAAAGCAGTTTAAACCTGCCTTCACCCGTTAGTACGATAGTGGAGAAAACTGTTTTGTCAGCAAAAGAACTGGTAGACATTAATGTAAACACAATGATGGCGGATCCTGTGCTGAAAAATGCAACCTGGGGATTCGTAGTGTATGACCCGAAAACGAAGAAGGTTATCTCTTCGTACAACGAAAATACTCCTTTAGTACCTGCTTCTACAACCAAATTACTGACAACGGAAACGGCTTTAAATATGCTGGGTGAAAACTACCGTTGGATGACTCAGCTGGAGTACTCAGGAACTATAGATGAAAACGGAGTGTTGAATGGAAATCTTTATGTAATAGGAAGCGGAGACCCTTCTTTGGGAACAAACAAAGCAGGTGCAGCATCTTATAGAGATATTATTTCAGATTTCGTAGGCGGTGTTTCAAGAGAGGGAATCAAAAAGGTAAATGGTGATATTATCATTCAGACAGCGCTTTTCAAAGGCAATATTTCAGTGCTTCCGGAAAATGTTGTATGGTTGGAAAACAATAACTATTATTTGCCGGCAGGAAGTACCCGCGATATCAACCCGGCCAACGAAAAACTGATCGTTAAAAAAGGTGGTTTCTCTACAGAAAAGAAATTTTTCTACGTTTCTCCCTACAATCATCAGATGGTATATGCTGATAAATACGAAGGAAACGGAGTTTTAACAACCAAACTTCCTGATGCACCGGCTTACCTTGCCAACTCTTTCAGAACAACACTGATGAAAAGCGGAATTCCTGTTACCGGAAAAGTAACTCCGAAAATGACAGATGCAGCCCCTGAAAACAGAAAAATGCTTTCAGCATATAAATCACCTACTTTAAGTGATATTATTTATTATACCAACCAGCACAGTGATAATTCACTGGCAGAAGCTTTGTTAAGAACGGTAGGATATCAGAAAATGGGCGACCAGACTTCAGAATCCGGAAGAATCGTGGTGACTAATCACCTGAAAGATGCAGGTTTTGATATGGTTGGACTTAATTACATTGATGGGAGCGGACTTTCAAGAAGTAATAATGTAACCCCGATTTCTCAGGTGAAATTTCTTACTTCTCTGATGGATCAGAAATACTACAGATCTTATCTGACTTCTCTGCCCATCGGAGGACAATCCGGAACATTGAAAAGAATGTTCAATGCAGGAGGGAACGGACAAGTTTTTGCGAAAACAGGAACTTTGAATAAAGTAAAAACATTAGCCGGTTATCTGAAAACCAATTCAGGAAAAACGTTGGTTTTTTCTTTAATGGTGAATAACTATTCCGGATCAGTAGATATGGTGAAGAAAAGAATGGAAAAAATTCTTGAACCCGCACTGGATCTTTAAAAATTTTTTATTTTATATATTATAACAGCCTTTTAATCATGGATTAAAAGGTTTTTTTTATATTTGATTAAATTTTTCTAAACATGACAAAATTGTACCTTTTGGTGTTGGGATTGTTATTGTCTCAACAATTTTATGGCCAGAAGCAAAGGCAAAATACGGATATGAAAGGATTAATCGAAAAAGAGAAAAAATCCTTCACCCAAAAGATGAATATCGGGAATATCAATCCCAATACCCTGAATTACGATTTACAGTATCAGAGAATGGACGTCAGCCTTGATCCTGCAGTGTATAATATTTCCGGTTCGGTAACTTCACATTTCAAACCTACACAAAGTATGGGAAGCATTTATTTTGATCTTTCCAATTCATTAACGGTTTCTCAGGTGAAATATCATGGAACTAACATTACAAGCTTTCAGCAGCTTCCTTCAAAAGAACTGAAGATTGATTTTCCAGCTTCTATTCCTGCCAATACACTGGACTCTCTTACCATTTATTATGCAGGAGCACCGTCCACAAGTAATGATGCATTCAAAACTGCTCTTCAGAGCGGAACTCCGGTTCTTTCTACTTTGAATGAACCTTATGGCGCTCAGGACTGGTTTCCGACAAAGCAAAGTTTAAATGATAAAATTGAAAGATTTGATTTTAAAATTACAACTCCATCAAACTACAGCGTGGCAGCCAATGGAAAACTGATGTCTGAAACTTTTCCTACAGGAAACACCAAACTTACGTTCTGGAGAACGATGTATCCTACACCGGCTTATCTGATAGCGTTGTCCATTACCAATTTTGTTAAGCTTAATGATACCATCGGAAATCCTCCGTTTCCTTTTGTGAACTATATTTATCCTTCCACGAATTCAAATGCCACCAGTATAGCCAATATTAACTGGACAAAACAGGTAATGAATACTTTTGAAACCTACTTTGGTTCTTATCCTTTCCGTAATGAAAAATACGGACACATGGAATTTATGTTTGGCGGAGGAATGGAACATCAGACCATGTCTTCCATGGGAGGTTGGGGCAAACAGCTTATTGCCCATGAACTTGCCCATCAGTGGTTTGGTGATAAAGTAACCTGTGGTGCATGGAATGATATCTGGATGAATGAAGGCTTTGCAACTTTTGGAGAGCATCTTGCCAATGAAAAACTATTGATGACCAATACAGAGTTTCTGAATTATTTACAAGGCCAGTCCAACTACATTACCGCAAGTACAACAGGAAGTGTTTATGTCCCGGATTCCGGACTTTCCAGCATCAACAGAATATTTGACAGCAGATTGTCTTATGCTAAAGGAGGATATGTTTTGAGAATGCTGAAATGGATTTTAGGGGATACTGCATTTTATCAGGCACTTAAAGATTATCATGCGAGACCGAACCTGGCGTACAACTATGTGCGTACAGCTGATTTTAATGCTTCTTTGCTTCAGTCTACCGGAAAAGACTTTACAGAATTTTTCAATGACTGGGTTTATGGCGAAGGATATCCTACGTACACCATAAAGTGGATGCAGGGCGGAAATCAGGCTTTATTTAAAGTTTCTCAGACGCAAAGCAGTGCTAACGTTAGCTTTTTTGAAATGCCTTTACCGATTAAAGTAACAGGAACTTTGGGTCAGACCGCTTATTTTGTGCTTAATAATACATCTAATAATCAAAGCTTTTTACAATCGGTAACATTCCCGATTGCAAGTGTTCAATTTAATTATGAATACCAGATTCTTGAGAAAAACTCTACGGTGGTTCAGGATAATACGTTAAGTGTTTCTTCTGTTGAGAAAGAAGAATTTGGTTTGTATCCGAACCCTGCAAAAAATGAAATTAATCTGAAAGGAATTGACAGGCCTGTGGATTTTACGATCCATGCCATAGACGGAAAACTGGTTGGAAAAGGAACGTATCAGCCGGGTAAAGCGATTGGAATAGCAGAATTGATTCCGGGAGCTTATTTTATTACGATTGATGAAAAAAATATCAAATTTATCAAACATTAAAAATAACAAACGGTAAAGTATATGAATGGTTACTTTTACCATAATCAATCATAATATCACAAAAGAAGCTTTCAGATTTGAAAGCTTCTTTGTTTTCTTGCAGCTCTGGCTCCTCTTTTTCTGGCCGTTTTCACCTTGTATTCAAACCATTTTTCTTTGAATATTTTACGCATCAGATTGTCAAAATGTCTGGTGATCACAAGATTTTTAAATCCACGCCATTTTTCAAGCGGACTTGACGGCAGTGCCCTTACTGATATGGAATAACCTTCTGTATCATATTGAATATAATGCCACCAGCCGGAAGGAATATAAAGGGTTTCACCTGGATGAATGATAGCTTCATAGCCATTTAAATAGAGAAGGGCCGGATATTTTTGGTAATCAGGATTTTTAATCTGAGCCAGGCTATGGAAATTGTAGGGCAGCTTATACATAAAATCAGACTGTTCCCACGGGAAGAGCCAGATTCTCTTGTTTCCCTGAAACTGTGTGATAAAAACATGGGACATGTCAATATCAATATGATTTCTGGTGACAGAACCTTCTCCTCCAAAAAACATAAAGGGCAGCCATTTCAGTATTTTACCATTCGTTACATCATTGTAGATGAGGTCATTCTTCAATTCAGGTTTTATTTTCAGTAAATTAAATAAGAAAAGCCTGTGTTCGGTGGGAGCAGATTGGATGAGATCCAGATATTCTGAAAATGTAGTCTGTGCAATAGGATCACTGGCCACTCTGTCCAAAGAATCAAGCTCACTTCCGTAGATGTTGACTTTATGATCTCCTGCAATCTCTTTGAAATACTCATAATTCCACTTTTTAAAAGCTGGACTTTCCGGATGCACAAAGTCCTCAATAATAACCGGAATTCCCGGCTTCATGTGGTTATTGATAAAGGTTCCTGAACTGATCGTCTTTATTTTTTGTACCGGCTTTAATCTCATGCATTAAAATTTTAAACAAATATAAATATTATCCTACTAAATTTGTAGACTAATAATGTTAAAAGTGAAAGCCTTTTCAATTTTTTAGAATTAAACTTATAAAAGGTTTTATTTTACTGCCTTTTTAGTAAATTAGCACATCTAAAAAATTACTAAAAATGATCTCTGAAAAATACCTTCAACATTTACAGAACGAACTTCAGAATATTGAGAATGACGGACTTTACAAAAGAGAAAGAATCATCACTTCTCAGCAGAGCGCAGAAATAGAAGCGAACGGAAAAAAGCTTTTGAACTTCTGTGCCAATAATTATCTGGGATTATCCAACCATCCGGAAGTGATGAAAGCTTCGCAGGATATGATCCAATCTCACGGATACGGAATGTCTTCTGTACGTTTTATCTGTGGAACACAGGATATTCACAAGGATTTGGAGAAAAAGATTGCTGATTTCTTAGGTCTTGAAGATACCATCCTTTACGCAGCTGCATTTGATGCCAACGGAGGTGTTTTTGAACCCCTGTTTACAGAAGAAGATGCTATTATTTCAGATGAACTGAACCACGCATCAATCATTGATGGTGTTCGTTTGTGTAAAGCCGCGAGATACAGATATAAAAACAATAATATGGAGGATCTGGAAGCCCAGCTGATTGTCGCTTCTGAAAAGAACCACCGTTTTAAAATCATCGTTACAGACGGAGTATTCTCAATGGACGGTATTGTTGCAGATTTAAAAGGAGTTTGTGATCTTGCCGATAAATATGATGCTTTGGTAATGGTAGATGATTCTCACGCAACAGGTTTCATCGGAAAAACAGGCCGTGGAACTCACGAAGCGAATGAAGTAATGGGTAGAGTAGACATCATCACTTCTACTTTAGGAAAAGCCTTAGGTGGTGCTTTGGGAGGATTTACTTCCGGTAAAAAAGAAATCATTGATATGCTGAGACAGCGTTCAAGACCTTATTTATTCTCCAACTCTCTGGCACCTGGTATCGTAGGGGCTGCATTAAGAGTCTTGGATATGATTTCAGATGATACCTCTCTTCGTGATAAAGTAATGGAAAATGCAGAATATTTCAGAACGGAAATGAAAGCGAAAGGCTTTGATATTCCTGATGGAGATGCTGCTATTGTTCCGGTAATGCTTTACGATGCTCCGCTTTCTCAGAAAATGGCAGAAAAGCTTATGGATGAAGGCATCTACGTCATCGGATTCTTCTATCCTGTGGTACCGAAAGGAAAAGCAAGAATCAGAGTACAGTTATCTGCTGCCCATACCAAAGAACATCTGGACAAAGCGATTGCTGCTTTTGAAAAGGTTGGAAAAGAATTAGGAGTGATCTCTTAATTATTGAATGGGGTATAGCAATGAAAATATAATGTTCGGCTCGGGCAGCAAAGCTGCCC
>NZ_JAJFZH010000016.1:0-128151 GCF_020733145.1 Chryseobacterium sp. X308 | reverse complement strand
ATCAAATTGTCTGAATTAAAGGAATCCTAAAGACTCTAATAAAGGAGGCTGGATTCCTACGGAATGACACAATTGGAAAGAAGGGGCACAAATGAAAAAGAAAGACGCCAGTTAAACCATAGCACAAGTTTACACACGATTGAAAGATCATTACCCCTGTTCAGCCTAAAATTATTCATTCTTACAGCTGATCATTCTTTGCTTTCACTAGTATCGTTTATCCCAACTATTTGTCACTCCGCAGGAGCCTCAACAAAGTATTATCAAAAAACTCAGCAGTATTACTTTTGCTTTTTTGAACTCTTATGACTCTAATAAAGGAGGTTGGATTCCTACGGAATGACACATTGGAAAAAAGCGGAGCAAATGAAAGAGAAAGACCATTGGAACCAATAAATTACTCCACTGGAAAAGATAACCACGGAACCCGTATCCCGAACTCGTCAAATCATTTATAACGTATCAGTGATCGTTCATTCGTCATCCTAGCCCCGATAGGAATGGTTACCCCGCAGCTTGGGTTGGAAGGTGAATGGGTTAAAGTGTGGGAGTGCATGGGCGCGAGGAGTATGAATGGATAGCGGGAAACAGCTCCCGAAATTTTTGATGTCTGTATATGCTGATTAATAGAAATAAATGAGTAACCAAACGTCTTTTTGATAAGTGATATTTTTAATGGGTGAGCAACTTTATTCAATTACCAGAGATTTTTGTTTTTGTAATTTAAAATTGTGTAACTTAGTAAGGTAAAAACAGTTACGAATCTAAAAATATATACTATGAAAAAACATTTATTCCCTCTATTTTTACTGTTGTTAGGCGTAAATGCACAAGCACAACAGGATTTCTTTGCGATTACAGGAAAAGATACTCAGAGTATTACTTTCAATGATTTCCGGGCAATTGATGCAACTAATGGAACTTCAGGAGAGAAATTTTTTACTAGTGATTCTTCAGCAAAAGTGTTTTCACAAACGAAAAAAGGCATTGTAGCAGAGGACAGGAATTCTTATCATCATTCTCAATCTGTAACATTAGCAGCTCTTGCCTATGATTCTTCGAACAATAATCTGGTATACATGCCTATGTTTTCTTCGAATATCTATGTTTTGAATCCGAAGACAAAGGAAATCACATTAGTGGAAAATAAGGTGGCAAGAGTATCATCATGTGATATTAATTCTCATATTACCAGAATGGCAACCGGATATAACGGTAACATCTATGCTGTCAATAATGCGGGGACACAGTTTTTGGAAATCAGCAAAAAAGCAGGAGAATACACTGTGACTGATCTTGGAATTATTAAAGATGACCCTTCTAACGGAAGAAATTCTTTTACGGCTATGGAAACTGGTTTTGGCGGTGATATGATTGCTGACGCAGATAATAACTTCTATATTTTTGCTGCTTCAGGAAATGTTTTCAAAATTCTGACTAAAGATTTAAAAGCGCAATTTATAGGTAAAATTGCTGGCATTCCTGATAATTATTCCGTAAATGGTTCTGCTGTAAATGCTCAGGGGAAAGTGGTAATAGCAAGTGCAAAGGGAGGTGCTTTATACGAGGTAGATCTGACAACTTTGCAGGCTAAACAGCTTCCGGGAGAACAGGGACTTCATATCTACGATTTGGCAAGTAAATATTTTGCTAATGATAAATCTTCACCAGTAAATACTCTGGCTGCTAATCTTGATATTTATCCGACAAGAGTTGATGAACACTATATCAACGTTCATGTTAATAATAATTTAAAAGGTGCTGTTAAACTGAACATTTTTGATATGGCAGGTAAAAATGTAATGACTCAGAGTTTATCGGTGAAAAATGGCTCAATGGACGAAAAAGTATACCTTAAAGGATTGGTAACCGGAGCGTATATTGTAAATATTGCTGATGAATCAGGAAAAGTTATATTCAATAAAAAGATTTTAGTTACAAGATAATAGAGTGCTATAAATTAGCCTATAAAGACCTTTTCAAATTATTTTGAGAAGGTTTTTTAATGATTATTTGATATCCAATAAGTTTTATTTTTCGATATTAAAATGTACTTTTATAAAAAAATATAGATGAAACTATACTTTAATGTAGGATATATTGTAAATGCTGGAGAAAATTTGCAGCTGGTATTTGGTGAAGACGAGAATACCGTACATGTCCATACTATGTTTTATGCGGAGAATGGTTTATGGAAATGCGAAGTAGACTATTTTTCAAAACTCATTTCTTATCATTACCGGGTGGTGAATGAAAAAGGAAATGTATTAAGAGAAGAATTTGTGGGGCATCATTTGAGTTTTCCACATAATTATAAGGAGTTTATCATTTTTGATGAATGGAATAACAAAAACTTTCCTGAGAATTATTTAAATAATAAAATCCTTTACAATAAGCTGCACGATTTTATTCCCGAAAAAGTTACGGTTTTAAAAAAGCATACCCATCTGTTCAGGATAGAGGCCCCTATTTATAATAAGGATTGGAGGATTGTTCTTTTCGGAAGTACAGCATCACTGGGAAACTGGAGCTATGACAAAGTTGTTCATCTTAATCAGACAGATTTTGGAATGTGGGAAACTTCTGTTGAAATTCCGGAGAATGAATTTATCCAGTTTAAATATTGTATTTATGATACGAAAGAAAACAGGGTTATAGATGTAGAAACAGGAGAAAACAGATTTACAGTTGCCAATCCGCTGAGTGATGTGCTGCAGGTAGTTTCCAATCATTATTTTAGGTTTAAGGGATATCAGATGTATCATGATGCCGGTGTCGCAATTCCTGTATTCTCATTGAGAAGTGAGGAGGGATTCGGAGTAGGGGAATTTACAGACATTAAAAAACTGGCAGATTGGACAAAAGAAACCGGTCTTGGAATTATTCAGATTCTTCCGATCAATGATACAACAGCCAATTATTCATGGACAGATTCTTATCCATATGCAGCAGTATCTGTTTATGCGCTGCATCCGCAGTATATCTCTTTAGAAAACCTTGATTATTCTTTACCTAAAGAATTAGTTGATGACTATCTGTCTGAAAAAGAGAAATTAAACTCTTTGGATCTGATCGATTATGAAAAGATGATTGAAGGCAAATGGAAATACCTTACAGCTGTTTTCAACAAGGAAAAAGACAAAATTTACAAAGACAGAAATTTCAAGAAATTCATCAAGGATAATGAATACTGGCTTGTTCCTTATTCTGCATTTTGTGTTTTGAGAGACAAATATAAAACACCTAATTTCAACGAGTGGAAAACTCACAAAAAATATATTGCAGGAAAGATTTCACAGTTTTTTACAACGAAGAATAAAGACTATGATATTTCAATGCTTCATGCCTGGGTACAGTATCAGTTACATGTACAGCTGAAAGATGCTGTTGATTATACCCATAACCTGGGAGTTTCGTTGAAGGGAGATCTTCCCATTGGTATTTACAGATATTCTGTAGAAGCCTGGACAGAACCGGAATTATTCGGAATGGATTTTCAGGCTGGTGCACCACCTGATCAGTTTACTGAGTTGGGACAGAACTGGGAGTTCCCGACTTATAATTGGGAAGCCATGAAAGCAGACGATTATAAATGGTGGAAAAACAGGTTCAAAGCACTGGAACAGTATTTTGATGCCATGAGAATCGATCATATTTTGGGATTCTTCAGAATATGGAGAATGCCGGTTTCTGCTGTACAAGGAATTTTAGGATACTTTTACCCGGCTGTTCCTATTGTTTTGGATGAATTCAAGGCCTGGCAGATTCCGTTTAATTTTGACAGGTATTGTAAGCCTTTTATCAACAATAAGATCTTATGGGATTATTTTGGAGAAGAAAGCGCAAAAGCTCTTGAGTTGATGAACCGTAATGAAGATGGTACCTATGCTTTTAAAGAAGAATTTAATACCCAGAGAAAACTTGTTGACTTCTTTAAGAAAAAATCATACGGACCTATTGAAGAGAAATTGATTTCCCTTTGTGCCAATGTTTTGTTTTTACCGGAAGAAAGAAATGGGAAGACGGTTTACCATCCCAGATTTAATGTTTACAATACGGAGTCTTATCAATACCTTCCCGAATCGGAACAGAAAAGTATATATGACCTTTACCATGACTACTTCTTCAGAAGACAGGACCGCTTGTGGTTTGAAAAGGCCATGGAGAAACTTCCTGTTATCCTGAATGCTACCAAAATGCTGATCTGCGGTGAAGACCTGGGAATGGTTCCTGCCTGTGTACCTGTTGTAATGGACGAATTGGCCATCATAGCATTGAAAGTACAAAGAATGCCTTCTGAAAATATTCCGTTCTATAATCCTAAGAATGCAAACTATATGAATGTAGTGACAGCTTCTTCCCATGACAGTTCAACATTGAGACAGTGGTGGAAAGAAGATCCTGTATTGACACAGAAATATTACAATCAACAGCTGATACAATACGGAAAGGCACCTGAAGATCTCAATCCTCACCTGGCTGAAATCATTATGAAGCAGCATCTGTATAATGAGGCTATGCTTGCTATTTTCCCGATGCAGGAGTTTCTGGCAACAGATGATGAGCTTACCAATAAGAAAATGGACAACGAAAGAATCAACAATCCGGCGGTTTTTCCACATTATTGGCGCTACAGAATGCATATAAAACTTGAAGATCTGAAAGAGAAAACCTCTTTCAACAAGAAAATTGCACATTGGGTAAAAGATAGTGGAAGGGTGTAAATTTTATATCTGATTATCAGGTAGTTAAAAATATTTTAAAAGAAGTTTGATCTTATGATTTAACTTCTTTTTTTTATTTGTATCAAAAAGATAGAATTAAGATATTCTGCTATATATTAACCAATTAACGACTATAGAGATGAAAAAAATATTTTTGGGATTAGCTTTCGGGTTGGGCGTTTTGACGTCTGCTCAGCAATATCCGAATAATGGTTGGGATGATGACGGTTATTATCAGAATGAGGGAGGATATTACAGTGATGAAGATGACAGAAATTATTTTCCTGACGATTATTACTACAATTATCCTCAGGATTATTATCCAAATAATTATTACCAAAGCTATTATAACGACTACAGAGGAAGTATTATCAATATCGACTGGAACGGATTTTTCGTACAGAACAGATTAAGCAGATGGCAGGTAGACCAGATTATGAGATTGAATAATCTGTTTGCAAGCTTCACAGCATGGAATAATTTCTACAGATATAATCCGGACAGATGGTATTATGACAGGTTTTATGCATTGGAAAGAATTTTAGGACCAAGAGTATTTGTGGTTTTCCAGAATAACTATTACAGAGGTTCCAGCCCAATCGTATATTTCCAGAATTACAGAAGAACGTATTACGTACCGAGATATACGGTAATGCCTAGGTATAGAAATATTAATATCAACGTTTACAGGGTAGACCGCTCAAGATTCCGTAGAATGGATAATCCTACTTTTGATATTATCAGAAGAGGCAGCAGACCGGATAACGGTTTCAGAAACACGGGAAACAATGGAAATTCAGGAGGCTTCCGAGGTAATAACGGAAATAACAATAATTCCGGTTTCAGAAATGATAATAACGGTGGTTTCAGAAACAGTAACGGAGGTGGCTTCCGGGGAAATTCTGATAATGGAGGAAACAGAGGAAATAATGATAACGGAGGCTTCAGAAGTAATAATGGTGGCGGATTTAGAGGGAATAGTGAAGTAAGAAGAGAAGCTCCTAGAAGAGAAAACAATAGCGGATTCAGAGGAAACAATGGAGGAGGCTTCAGACAAAGATCTGAAAGTTCTGCACCTAGACAGGAAAACCGTGGTAATAGCGGTGGTGGTTTTAGAGGCAGTTTAGTAAAGAATTAATTTTCATATATTATATTTAAGTGGTGTGAAGGGCAGGTTTTTATAATCTGTCCTTTTTTTGTTGTTTTATTAATTTGTTTTTGTTAAAATTTAACATTATTTATGAATTCGTTAATTTAACTTGTGTTTTAATTCATTATCAAAAAGATATAATAGCAAAATAACAATTAATTAAATTTTAAAAAGATGAAAAAATTAGTTTTAGCAATAGCATTTATCGGAATGGGAAGTTTTGCAATGGCACAACAAACAACCCCTCAGGACAAACAGGCAAGAGCTGCTGAAATGAAGCAGAGAATGGAGCAAAAACAACAGGAACATTTAGACCAGATGCAAAAAGACCTTAATCTTAATGCTTCTCAGGTAGCTCAGATAAAGGTACTCCAGGATAAAAGAAAAGAGGAAATGAAGGCAGAGTTTGACAAGCATAAGGCAGACAGACAAGCTAAAATGCAGGAAATGCATGCCAAAAGAGCACAAATGGATGCTGATATGAAAAAAATCCTTACTCCTGATCAATATGATAAATGGCAGGCAGACAGAAAAGCTAAAGCAGAGAAAATGAAGATGGCTATGAAAGAAAGAAGAATGATGAAAAAGCCGATGAATACAGGAACTGCTGAAGTAAAATAACAGTTTGTAATTTTAGTTTTTTAATGTTTTAAGGGTGGATGTTTTTTCCATCCTTTTTGTATTAATTTTCTTTAAAACTTTTGATGTAGGGCTTTTATTCCCTATTTTTGAATATAAATTTAATACGTATGGTTAGCGAAAAAATTGCAAAATTAATTAACGAACAAATTGCCCACGAACAATACGCCGCTCAATATTATCTTTCAATGTCTGCATGGTTTTCAGGAAAAGATCTGGATGGAATTGCCAACTATTTCAGAGTACAGAGCAAAGAAGAATTGATGCACGCAGATAAAATGTTTGATTATTTGAATGATGTAGGAGGAGAAATTATCATTGGAGAAATTCCAAAACCTCCACATGAGTTCGAAAACGCAACGGATATTTTTGAGAAAGCATTAGCACATGAGAAAGTCGTAACTAAAAGTATTTTCAATATTGTAAAAAATGCAAACGACGAGGGAGATTTCGCAACAACATCATTCCTCCAGTGGTTTATCAACGAACAGGTAGAAGAAGAAGCGAGTGCTTCTCAATATGTAACAAAAATCAAAATGGTGTGCGATAATCCATCTGCATTATACCTTTTTGATCAGGAATTGTCACAGAGAGTATTTACTCCTGATACAACCGCTTAAGATTGAAAATTCTTCAAAATATAAAACCGTTATCCTTAAGAATAGCGGTTTTTTTGTTATGATAAAAGAATTATTTCCTATACGGCCGCCTTTGAATTCTGACAGCAGAAATAAAAACCACAGCTCCCAATACAAAACTTAGAAATAAAGAGTTGGCAATATTTTCAGCGGGCCCAAAATGGTGGTCATCCGGGGTAACGGGCGGGTCTAAGCAATCAACAATATTGTAAGTGACCACTGTCGTAAATAACATGATAATCAGGCTTATAAAAAAGGAGTTCAAGTATATTCTCATGGTTGGTTAGTTGTAAAACAAAATATAATCAAAGACTGTATGATTGTATTCGTCTTAGAATAAAAATACTAAAACCTTTTTATATTTGAACAATTTTTGTGAAAAATTGTTACAGTAATGTTTTGTAAATCTTTAGATTACAGATAAATGATCTGAGTTTTGAGTACTTTTTTGCCCAGACGTTCAAGAATGTTTTTATATCCTTCTACCTGCGCTTCATCTTTCGCTTTGGGTTCACCGGTTTTGAAATCTACAATTATATAATCTTCTTCACCCTTTAAAATACGGTCTGGCCTGAAAATATGGCTTTCTCCTCTTTCAGAGATCATGATATCTTTTTCGTTGATTACTTCCCATTTTTCATCAAAAAATTCTGCATACGTTCTGACAATTTCCTGTAATGTAATCTGAATTTCATTTTTTTCCTCCAGTGTAATCTGTCCTTCCAAAGCATAACCATCCAATACCTTCGATATATCCTTTTCCGTATTGATCTTCGATAAAAGTTCATGCACAAAAAGCCCGATTCTTACCTTTTCATTTCGTACCTGATAATTTTTAGACGGCGTAGCTATTTTGATGGATGTACTTTTTTCATTAACATTCTTCAGGTTCTGGATATTCTGGGTTTTAAAAGAAGAGCTTTTATCTTTAGAATATTTCTTCAGCATTTCAGGATTCACCGGGTAAACATCAAACTCGTCAGCCTGTTCAGGATTTTTTGTCTGAAGGAATTCCAGAAGCTCAAGATTATTAGAAGTCTTATTCGCCTTTTGCAGATAGAAAAACAGCTGTTCAACAGGCCTTGTAGTAGCCACGTATTGCAGACATAATCTGTCGATCAGGTTTTTATAAGAATTCTTTGTGTTGAAAAACAGAATTTCATCATCATAAGCTTCCAGGTTTTTACTGAACTGATTGATGTTGACCGATTTTAAAGCTTCATTTTCATTGGTATCAAACCAGTTGGTAAATTCACTGTCCCGGTTTTTGTTCATCATTGGGATAAAAACAATCGGGAACTCCAGTCCTTTAGACTTATGAATGGTCATGATCTGGACAGCGTCGATATTTTCCGAAGCCTGAATAGTGTATGAAGAAGCTTCTTCATCCCAGTATTTCAGAAACTCTTTGGTGCTGGCACCTGCGTTCTGCGTAAAGTTGAAAAGCATTTCCAGAAAGTTCAGTAAAAAGTCTGTCTCTTTGTTTTCAACAGAAAATTCGTTGATATAATATTCGATAAAATTATAAAGATTGAATCTCGGAAAGTTGTCCTGTTTAAGCTGCAACGAATATTTTTGCTGGATAAACTGCAGAATTTCTTCATGCCCTTCAATATCCAGAATCTCTTTCATACCCAATGTGAAATCCGGCATATGAATTTTTCCCAACGTATTCAGATGGTACATCATCATGATCAGACAATGTTTATTCTTAGGATTGAGCTCCCAGCGAAGAAATTCAATAACAGCTTTTAACGTATTGGAAAGTTCCAGTGTAAGGCCTTTATCAGAAATTGTTTTAATATTGGTTTCTTCTCCCTTGTAGCTGACTTTTAAAGCTCCCAGTTTCTGAGAATAACTGAAAATATCAAAATTTCCACGGCAAAGAATGGTGATGTCAGAAAACTTGAAACCATTATCCAGACATTCCTGGATATCTTTCCGCATCCTTTCTGAAGTATCATTGTAAAATTCTTCATTCGTAAGATTTTCGATCAGATTTACCTTTACGCGTCCATCCATTTGGGATTTTGGATTTTGCTCAGCATCTGCCCCGAAAATATTCTGATGTTCTTCCAGCAATCCTTCAGAATGAAAACGGTACAGTTCATTGTTGAATTGTACAATATTTCTGGCACTTCTCCAGTTATCCTTTAATACCAGAAGATCAGCTTCTTTAGGTGAAAATTCTTTTTTGTTGATGATATCCAGCATCAGTTTGCTTTCCCCGCCACGAAACCGGTAAATACTTTGCTTGGGATCGCCCACCAATGTAAATGACGTGTATTCTGTAGAAACACTGTGATCTCTCAGCGGAACAAAATTCTGCCACTGCAGTTCTGACGTGTCCTGAAACTCGTCAAAGAAATAATGCTGAAACTGTGAACCTACTTTTTCGTAAATAAAAGCTGAAGGTTCATTTTTAAGATTTTCATTGATCAGAATATTAAACTTGGAAAGTAAAACAAGATCATTTTCTTCCTCAATTTTTTGAAGCTCATCCTGAATATCTTTGTTTACCTTTAAAGGAAGAAGAGCAGATAAAACTTTCTCTTTCTTTTGGGTTTCAATATACAGAATGATAAGTTTCATTCTGTTGTCGAGAAGCTGATCCAGGATTTCGAAAATTTCAGACTCTTTATGTTTCGATTTTGAAGACGCTCCCTTTCTATAATTATTGATAACAGATTCTTCCTGCGTAGTAGGGAAAGGAAAACCAGCTCTTTTCTGTTGATAAAAATCGATAACCTTAGTAAAAAAGCCTCCGATTCCATTTTTACCCTGGGCAAAATCTTCAATATCAATATTTCTTGATCTGAATAATTCAATAGAACTTGCGGCAAGCTCTGCAGACTGTTTTTTATTGAGAACAATCTCTTTACGAAGCGTATTCTTTATATTCTCATAACTGGCATCGTCAAAGCTTTTATTGCTTTTCAGATGCTCGTAGTGAATATCCTTTACAAATTCCTTAGCCGAATCATAAAGATTTTTATTAAGATTGATCCTTTCATTGTTTTCAAGACTGTAGTCTACATAATCCATGAAAGAATTGGAAATAATTTCATTCTCACCAATTTGGTCCAGCATCTTATCAACGGCTTCTATCAGAAACGGTTCAGCTTCAATTTCAAGGTTAAAATTTTTAGCCAGTCCCAATTCATAGGAAAAACTTCTTACCAGCCTTGAGTTAAAACGGTCAATCGTTCCGATATTCAGTGTGGAATAATTGTGGAGAACATAATCCAGCATTTTTTTAGAACGCTGATGAAGGTCATCGATGGTAATTTTCAGACCCTGTTCTTCAAATGCTTTCTGGATGTTTTTCAGATCCGTATTCTCTGCATAATCTTTAGCTGAAAAATTTCCCAGCCACGATAAAATTCTTTCCTTCATCTCATTCGCTGCTTTATTGGTAAAAGTAAGCGCGAGAATATTCCTGATCGACTGCTGTTGATTAGGATAACGGAGACAGATCATCAGAAGCCTTTGTACCAGGGCATAGGTTTTCCCGGATCCGGCAGAAGCATTGATGACTGTATAAGAATTTTGCATTGTTAAAAGAGAATTGAGACTGCAAGTTAGCTAAAATTTAAAAGAAACTTTAACAATTTAATTACGCTATTTAACAGTTTACAAGGCAAAAATCAAAAAGAAATATTAAAACGCGTTAACTGTGGTTAAACTTATGGGATACATTAAAAATAATTTTAGCTTTGCTTTATAAAAAATAGCCCGTGAAACTTAAACTATTCTTTTTCTTATTCCTTATCCTTTTTGTTCATACCCAGGCCCAAAGCTATATATTTGGTAAAATCATTTCCGAAAACGGCACTGAAATGCAGGATGTGAATGTTGTCAATATCAGAACTGATGAGATCGTAGTTTCAAACAGGGATGGTCATTTTATGATTTCGGGAAGGCAGGGAGATGAACTTCGTTTTATAAAAGCAGGTTATGAACGTATCACCAAAATAGTTTCCCAGGAAAATACACAATCTCCGATGAATATAAGTATGGTTCGCCAGACTATTCAGATTCCTGAAGTGGAAGTGAAACAAGGGTTAACCGGAAACCTTAAAATTGATTCAAAACTTTATAATAAACCCCAAAAGGTTGAAAAACTGCTCAAAGATATGGATCGGTATATTGCTCAGAAATCAGATCCCAGAATACTGGCCGCAAAACCCGGGGAATTTGTACAGCCGAAAGGGCAGGGATTCTCTATTGGGAAAGTGAAAGATAAATGGGATGATGTAGATTTAATGAAATACATCAGAGCAAGCCTTGGTGATGATTATTTTACCAATCTTAAAATTGAGAAACCTCTGATAGAACATTTTATTTATTATGTTTTTGCAGGCGGTTTTGAAAGGAAAAAAATCCTGAAATACGGATTCTGCAGTGATGCGGATCTGAACAGGTTTCAGCGTTTTGTCCTGACAAGAATTTCATCTTATCGTGCTCCGCAAACTCAAAGATAATATGGAAATAAAATACATCAAAAAGGTTTTGTTATTTGTGCTTTTTTGTATCGCTCCGAAATTTTGGGGACAACAAAAAATATCAGGGAAGGTAATAACCGGAGATGAATTGGATTTAGCACCTGTACTCGTTGTAAATATCTCCGGGAATAAAAGCGCATTAAGTGATATGGCCGGGAATTTTGAAATCGAAGCCAAAGAAAATGATGAGATCAGATTTGTAAAAGAAGGATATTATCGTGTTGATAAAAAAATAACCAAAGAAGAGATCAATGCTCCGTTCCATATTATGCTGAGGAAAATAGAAATCCAAATTCCTGAGGTTAAAATAAAGTATAAACCTACCGGAAATCTGGCAAAAGATAATCAACACTATAATGAATCCAGAAAACTTCAGGCCTTGAAATCAGAGATGGATGATTATATGAGAAGTCCATTGAATCAGCCGTTACCTAATAATACTGTTTCGAAGACTTTTACCGGTGATGATTTCAATGCAGGACAAGTCAATTTGTTTGGTGTATTTAATGCTGTAAAGAAATTGGCGCAGCCGAAGGTTACCAAAGCGAATTACAATGAAACTCAGGATTTCCTGAGGAGAGTACGAAATGAAGTGGACCTGAATTTCCTGAAAAGATACGGAATGGATGAAGAACAGATTGATGCATTTCTTCTTTATGCTGATAAAACGCGTTCATTGGCAAAAAGATACCGAAAAGATTTTAGTATAAGTGTCGTTGAATATGAACTTAAAGTTGCTTTCGCAGAATATAGTAAAACCCATAAATTAGAAGGAACCCAGGAATAATATATACATTAAAAGTTGGCTTATATCACTGAAAATATTGAAACATTAAAGCAAAGAAATACTTTTCTTTTTCTGCTGCTGCTTGGCAGTACTTTTGTTATGTCCCAGCAGAAAGTAACGGGACGAATAGTGGATGACAATGGCGAAAATCTGACTAAAGTGATCGTGATTAATATGTCTACTGATAAGAAAGTATATTCTGATTCTGAAGGTGTATTTTCTATTGATGCCAATCCCAACGATGAATTAAGATTTGTAAAAGAAGATTTCAACAGAGTCTCCAGAAGGGTTCTTAGCAATGGGAATAACTTACCTCTGTTTATTACACTTCACCAGATTCCGAGAGATGTGGGTGAAGTAAAAATTGTAAAAAAACTCACCGGAGATCTGGAAACAGATTCCCGGATAGTAGCCAAAGTAGATAAAGGAGAGCAGGTAAGAGATGCCGTTGGCCTTCCGCAGCCGGTAGGAAAAATGAGAGAGAAGCCGGCAGAAGTGAAAAGTGTTCTTTTACCAATACTTTTAGGAAACCTCAATGTTCAGGGCGTATATGACCTGATTAGCGGGAAAGCCAGAAGGCAGAAAAGACAATACAGGTATGATGATCTTCAGGAACATATTGCCTGGGTTCGGGATAGAATAGACGATGAATATTTTATCAAAGCCGGAATTCCTGGTGACAGAATTTCAGAATTTATTCAGTTTTCATTTCTGGCAAAACCTCAGGTACGAACGTATGTAAAAGCAAGAAATCTTTCGGGGGTCATGCTGAGACTGGAAGAGACAGTTCCGCTTTTTCTGGAGAGAGTAAACCAGGACCAAAAGTAATGTAAATGTTAATAAATTCTTAAAATATTGGAATAGAAATTGATACCATTTTGGTAACACAAATTCACACATTTTATGAATAAAAACATTTTTGCAGTAGCTATTGCAGCATTAGGTTTTGTAGTAGGTCTCGGTTTTTTGGGAAATGCTATTAAAAACAGGAATAAATCTGAAAATACCATTTCCGTGACAGGATTAGGAACCAAACAGTTTACATCAGATCTGATCACCTGGTCCGGAAGCTTTTCCAAAAATAATGTGGATCTCAAATCTGCCTACGATGAACTGGCAACAGACAGAAAAATAATTAACGACTATCTGCTTTCAAAAGGGATACAACAGAAAGAGATCGTGTTTTCTTCCGTAGATATTCAGAAACAGTTCAGAAGCTATAATGATTCAAACGGAAACTATGTACAAGGGGAATTCTCCGGTTATAATCTCACCCAAAAAGTTTCTATTGAAAGTAAAGAAGTGGGAAAAATAGAAAACCTCTCCAGAAATATTACCGAGATTATCAACCGTGGCATTGAATTCACTTCTTCTTCACCAGCGTATTTCTACACCAAGCTGGCTACAGTAAAACAGGAAATGATTGCCAGTGCTACAAAAGATGCTAAAGAACGTGCTGAAAAAATTGCAGAAAATTCTGGAAGCAGTCTCGGAAATCTGAAGAAAGCAACAATGGGAGTGATTCAGATTACAGCACCCAACTCCAATGAAGATTATTCTTATGGCGGAACTTTCAATACTTCATCCAAAGAAAAAGAAGCCAGTATTACCATCAAGCTGGAATATGAAGTAAATTAATAGAAAAAGTTGTCTGATAAACTTTATAAAACCACAAAAGTCACAAAAGGATTCATTTTAAAACACTTTTGTTCAGTTATGTGAGTTTAAAATTATACCTCATAAAAGCTCACATAAGATTAAAATCAAAGATTTTCACAAAACTTAGGTGAACTCATTATGCATAAAGTTTTGCTCTAAAAAACTTAAGTGTTTAAAACTTTTGTGCCTTTTGTGGTCAAGAAATAGAAAAGAAAAACGCCGGAAGACTATTCCGGCGTTTTATATTTTAAGCATAAATAATGTTATGAATTTCTTTTTTGGCTTCCTCTACATTTTCGGGAGTATAATTGGCCAGCAGCCATAAGTTTAAAGATTTTTTTCCTTCGCCATAGCTCGGCTGAACATGAGTAGTGTCAATCAGACTGAAATTATTTCTCTGATAAAAAGAATACCGTCTTGATGCATCTTCGCTCAATTCTGCAGGTTCAATTTCCAGAACAATACTTGGATAATTTTCTGATAAATGATTCATAATATGAGATCCCAGTTTTTTACTTCTGAATGCTTCAAACACTTCAAAATGCTCTACAAAAACAAAAGAACTCAACTTCCACAGGATGAGGTAGCCAATAGCTTCCGATTCGTGGATAACAGACATGAATTCCACATAAGGATTTGAAAATAAACTTTCAAACTGATCTTTATCTCTTTGTTCGTCTACAGGAAAAGTGCTAGTATAAGAAGTATAGATTTCCTGAACTCTAGGATCTTCTGCGGAAGTAATCGGTAAAAATTCCATAATTTATAAATCAAAGACACTCGGTCTTCTGGTGATGAAAATATCTTTAATCCAAAGGGTGAATGCCAGTCCCAGATAGATCAGAAAGAAAAATCCAGCTGTAGCGAAAGTAGAATAGATGAAGAAAACTCTCAATTTAGAAACAGGAATTCCCAGCTTGGCTCCCATTCTGGTCAGTACACCAAACCATTCTCTTTCCATTTTATGACGAATATTACTCAGCATTTCCAGATTGTTATTTAAAAGTTTGAATTTATTACTCAAAGTTAAGGATTTTTGATACATTTTTTGCCTGATTTTATCTGTAAATCATTCTTGTCCGGTTAAATTAAAGAATAATTAACAGGTCGCTCCTCCGGAGCTATAATTTTGAAACAAATACGTCCTATTAACAGTCAGCTCCCGCTGGAGCTGGATTTGATCCCATCGGGATCTGCTGTTAGTAGAAAAAATGAAGTTTCCGTAAAAAATAAAGCTCCAGAGGAGCGATCTGTTAATTCATGCTGTAAATATTGATATTTTCAATGTATTTACTTTTTATCGGACAGTAATGCTGTAAGATATAACTATTCTTTTAAAAGTTTGAATCCGATAGTACAGGCTAAGCAATTTTTCGGCTCGCAATAGGTTTTATAATGATAGATAAGACTTTGACTTTCCAGCGCATTGCTGACCTCTAATCCGTGTTTTTTCCAGCTCGTAATGATGGTGTTTTTCTCTCCGGAAATTGTCTTGTAAAGCGCAATAATTTCATCTGCAATATCTTCCTTGTGATATCTGTGATAAGCATATTGTAAAGGAAGGATGGTATTCAGAATGAGAAGATCAACAAAATCTTTACTCAGTGTTTTTGACTGTACTTTGGAAATACTCCCGAAATTAAAATGAAAATCCCAATATTCAGAAGCTTTTACAGAGCTGAAAATAGTGTACAGCTGTTCTGCGCTTCTTGCTTCCATGATTTTTGAGAATAAATTCTGCTGCTTGTACAGGTCAGTCAATTGTGACAACCGGATTGTTGGAAAATTCGGTGGTCTCAGTCTTAAAAACTTAGGATGAAATTGTAAATCAGAAATGGAAAATTTGGCTTTAATGAAATCAAATTCTCTTTTCCATATTTTCATCTGCCCGTCCTGGGGTTTCTCAAGCCATCCTGAAATTCCAAATAATAAGGCTTCAAGCTGAAGGGGATTCTGACGTATTTTATTGATAATACTGTAATCAATACTTTCTGCAATCTGCCGGAAAATAGAAGCATTTACTTTTAACCCGAATGAGTAGGCAAAACTGTGAAATAAAACGGCTTCAAAATTATTTTTATATTGATGTAAACTCTGTTCAAGCTCTGAAGATTTCTCATCCAGTTTTTTCAGTATGCTTTCTTCATAAAAATTGACCGGGATTTTTTTCGGATCAAAAATCTTTTCACAGGCAATAAATTCATTGCCATTCATAAGTTTTTCATATTTCCAAAGAATATTTTTATCAATATAACTTTGAAGTTCCAAGGTAGGAACCTGCTTTCCGATAAGTTCATGAATGTCTATGTCGTGCTGGAATACAACATGAAGAATGATGTTGCGGTAATTGGGATCCTGGGAATGATTGTGGAAAATCCAGTCTGAAGAGCGTACGTGCAGTTCTATATTTCCTGCGAGAAGTAAGCCGTTGATTTTGATTTTAGCATCAAGAAAATCAGGGCCTGCATTTTTGTTCCATTTTCCGAAATGGATGATCTCAACGGAATTTCCTTCAATATCCTTGAAGTCAAAATGTTTGAAAACCTTGTAGTTCCAAAGATATTGAAGTAGTTTTTCCGTCATAAGTGTGACGTAAATATAATAGAAATATTATACTTTCGTCAGCTCCTTATTAAAATTTTCTATGGTTGTTCTATACATTTTCTCATAGATAGGAAGAATGTTTTTCAAATCGAATTTTATTGCCTGATCTTTCGCATTTTGCTTCATTTTGGCTAAAAGTTCATCATTACTCAACAGCTTGATGGTGTAGTTGCTCATCGCTTCCACATTTCCGATTTCAGCCAGATATCCGGTTTCCCCCTGAATATTCACCTCAGGAATTCCTCCTGCATTGGAACTGATAACCGGAGTATATGCTGCCATGGCTTCCAATGCTGCAAGACCGAAACTTTCCTGCTCGGAAGGCAGGAGAAATACATCCGAAAGCTGTAAGATTTTATACAAATCATTTACCTTTCCTAAAAGGCGGATTTTGGAAATAAGCTCAGGATTTTCTTCAAGGAACTGATTTACTTTTTCCATATCAGGGCCTTCACCAATGATAATCAGCTTGGATTTCACTTTTCTTTCCACATTCTTAAAGATCTGCAACACTTCGTCTACACGTTTTACAGGACGAAGGTTGGACACGTGGATCAGGATTTTTTCATCCGGATTGGCAAACTGGGTTCTTTGGCACTCAGAGCAGTCATCAAATTCGGAATTATCAATAAAATTGGTAATCACCTGAATTTCTTTTTTGATATTGAAAAACTGAAGGGTATCTTTTTTCAGGCTTTCAGAAACTGAAGTAATCGCATCAGACTGATTGATCGAAAATTCTACCGCATGTTTATAACTCGGGTGCTGGCCTACAAGGGTAATATCTGTACCGTGTAATGTAGTGACCAACGGAATATCATTATTGTCTTCCTTGAGCATTTGTTTTGCCGTAAAAGCGGCATATGCGTAAGGAATGGCATAATGTGCGTGAAGAAGATCCAGTTTATAAAGATTGACAACTCTGTAGATCATCGAACTTAGCGCAATATCATAAGGCTGATACTGGAAAAGGGGATACGTCTGAACATTGACCCTGTGAAAGAAAATATTCGGGTTGGTGATATCTAATCTTGCAGGAAGTGCAGAACTGATGAAATGTACCTCATATCCTTTATTGGCAAGGGACATTCCTAATTCTGTTGCTACAATTCCGCTTCCTCCATAGGTAGGATAGCAAAGTATGCCTATTTTCATTAGATTATTGTTGTTTTAATTTTGTATTATTTGGTTTTTGTTGAGGTTGCCATAGGAAGCTCTATACCCATTCCCGGTTTCAACTGATCATTAACCAGTACCGGAAGTTTTCCCCATATTTTTGTTTTTCCATTGAAAGCATCCGCAGTTGCATTCATAGAATCATCATTGTTTTCATAAGAAACAAGAACGGTTGAAACTTTTGAAATATCAATATCCTTTAAGGCATAAGCACTTCCGAAAACATTCAATATAACATTTTGATTTTTGGTAAGATCAGAAAGTACTTTTTTAGATTCTGCTGAGATTTTATATGGCTTATAAGCTGTTGAATTATCCTTATGGAAACCTACGATAACTGTAGAACCAGCTGGAATTGTATTAATTTCTCCTGCTTTTTTAATGATAACATTGTTACCCAATCTGTTGGCAAAAGTCTGATAAGGAGCTTCTTCAAGAGGAACATAATAAGTCTGTTTTTCCTTGAGAGGCAGTAATTTCTTTTCATCCTTTAGTAAAGTCAATGCATTGGAGTAAAGATTCTGTACCAATTGGATATGAGAATCATTATTTAAATCCTTATTGATATTTTCAGGGTTTTTAGGTGTATATTGTGTAAGACCGAGGAAATATTTGGTTAAAAGGATTTTTTTCACACTTTCCTCTACTCTGGATTGTGAAATTTCTCCTTTATCAATAGCTTTCTGGATCAGTTTTTTGCCTTCAGAAACACCTTGTGAGAAAAGCATAATGTCATTTCCTGCTTTAAAGGCCATGGCATCCAGTTCGCCCGGTTGGTATTTATTCGCTACAGCGGCCATGTTTAATGCATCTGTAATGATTAAACCTTTATAACCCAGTTTATCTTTCAGTACTCCTGTAATAATGTTTTTAGAAACAGAGGCCGGAATTCCTTTTTCTGATTCTAAGCTTGGAACATATAAATGAGCAACCATCACACCGCCAATTCCTTTATTCATCAGCGCTTTAAAAGGTGCAAGTTCCACAGCGTCAAGTCTGTCAATACCATGAGGAACTACCGGAAGATCAAGGTGAGAGTCTGTACTGGTATCTCCGTGTCCCGGGAAGTGTTTTATAGCCGCTAAAATATTATTATCCTGAAGACCGTTGGAGTAGGATAGGGCTGATGTGATGACATTATTCACATCAGATCCGAAACTTCTGTTGCCGATAATCGGGTTATCAGGATTGGTGTTAACATCTACTACAGGCGCAAAATCCCAGTTGATCCCCATTCTTTTGCAATCCTCTGCAATTTTTGCAGCCATCTGATACACAAGATTTTTATCCTGGATAGCGCCTAATGTCATGGCCCATGGAAATTTGTGGGCAGTAGCAATTCGCTGATAGAGCCCCCATTCTGCATCCATTCCGATCATTAAAGGAACTTTAGATTTTTGCTGAAATTCATTCACCAGGTTAATTTCTCTTGCTGCATCATCCTGCATTAAGATCAGACCGCCTATTTTATCATTCGTAACGATATTTCTTACCTGGCTGATATAATCTTCCCCTCTGTTGGTATACAATGCCACAATAAAAAGCTGTCCCAGTTTTTCATCCTGAGTAAGATTTTTATAGGTAGTATCAACCCATTGCTGAGCTTTTTTCAGATCCGCCTTAGAAGCATTTTTTGGCTGATACTGGGCTTTCACCTTAGGGCTTATCAAGGCAGCAATAAAGAGTGAAGTATATAATAATTTCTTCATGACTTTTTGAATAAGAACAAAAATACAATTAAAAAAGTGAGGAAAACAAAGTTTTTGAAATTTTTGGTATATGATTTGAATACGCAATATAAATAATAACTAAACTTTAATAAAAATGAAAAAAATACTTCTCTTTTTATTCCTTGGGGCTGTAGGTTTTACTGCTTATAGCTGTGATAATGATGATACTGTAGTACAAGGAACAGATTATGATACCATAAACCAATCATTTGATATATCTCCTACTTTTACAAAAGTTACTGATAATCTTTACAGATGGAGTGATGACTTTAACAAGCCATTAGTACAATCCGACATGGTGCTTATTTATATGCAGATTGGTACTGACGGAGATTCTCCTGTATGGAAACTTCTTCCTTATACTTATTATGTAGGTAATGGAAATAACGATGCTGTAGATTATATTTATGAATTCAGTAAGTATGCTGCTACCATTAATATTAACTCTACCAATACATTCAGCTTAACAGCTAACCCATCATACTATCAGAATAAAAAATTCAGAGTTCTTATTCTTCCTGCAAATGGAACAGGAACTGGTGGTGCAAAAATGGCAAAAGGTGCTGCCGTAGATTACAACGATTATAAAAGTGTAATCAAATATTACAATATTGACGAGTCTAAAATTGTAACTAAATACTAAGAAATATCTTTTCAGTTTTTTATAATTAAAAAAGTCCCGGGAGAATATCTTCCGGGGCTTTTGATTTATAATAGAAAACGATACTAAGCGTTTAATCTGTCTATAATAGCTATGAAGAGAAAGCCTGTATTTTAGCAGTAATTAAAATTAAAAGCCTCAGAGTATTTATTCTGAGGCTTTATTTTTATTAGTTATCATTGTCATCAAGAAGATGTCCAAAGAAGTCTTTTTTTGTCTGCAGATATCCTTTGCTTATTTCATTGGCAGGAATCTGTAATGGGACTCTTGAATTAAGGTGAATATTGCTGTCTACCACATATTTTACCTTTTCAGGATTATTGGTGAGTAGATTGATATCTTTTACATCCAATAGATTAAGAATTTCAATGGCTACGCCAAAGTTTCTGTCATCTGCAGGAAGTCCCAGTTCAAGATTGGCCTGTACGGTATCCAATCCTTTTTCCTGTAGTGAGTAAGCCTTAAGCTTGTTGATGATCCCGATGTTTCTTCCTTCCTGACGAAGGTAGATGATAATCCCACCGTTTTCATGGATATATTTCATTGCAGCATCCAATTGTTGGCCGCATTCACATTTTTTTGAATGGAAAACTTCTCCGGTAATACATTCTGAATGGAAACGAACATTGACCGGTTTTGAAAAATCTGTATTTTCAGCAACGATGGCCATATGCGGCATCCAGTCGTTTTCGTTTTCGGAGAAAGCGATCATTCGGAAAGTGCCGTGCTCTGTGGGAACATTGGCTTCCGCCTGAATTTTAATCATTGATAGTTCAATTAGTTTTTAACTTCCTGGCAAAGTATCTTCAATAACAGAAATATTGGTTTTTAAACGCACCAGATATCTGTTAAGAACTTCATCGTCGTCTCTGTCAAGATTCTGCCTTAGCTTTTGAATTTTTTTGTATGATTTTTCGAAGCTTTTAAGGGCTCTGCTTTTTCCGGCAGAATTGCTGGCATCAATAGCATATAAATAATTCTGAAGACTGTATTTCAAGCTGGTAATCTCATCATTTAATCCGTTGTTTTTAAACTTGGGAAAAGTGGAGATCATATTTGAAATTTCAGAAGCATTGACATTCTGTTTGATATTGATATTAAAATTCTTCTTAGAGCTTCTGTCTGAATCAGACCCTTTAGCATCACTGTAAAAATTATTTGACAACGGAGAAAGATTAAGCTTCTCCGATGCGCAGGAAGATGTTAATATGATAAGTACTCCAAAGAAAAATAGTCGTTTCATTTTTGTTGCCCTTTTTGATAAAGGATTGGGTTAAGACTTTCATCGTTGTACATTTTCATTTGTTTGTACACTTTCATCTTAACGTTACCGTTCTCAATATCAGCAAGCAACTGATCTATAGAAGTTGATAGGTCTTCTTTCTGAGTAAGCAGAACATCCAGCTTAGCCTGGCAGTTGTTTCTGTGTTCTTCAGAAGCAGATTCTCTGTTAGCTTCTAACGACATATGATAAACCTTTAATGCAAGAATTGATAGCCTGTCTACTGCCCAAGCGGGAGTTTCTGTATTTATTTTTGCTTCAGGTTTAGGAGTTATATTTTCAAACTTATTAAGAAACCAGCCATCAATGTACTCTACCAAATCAGTTCTTTTTTGATTGGAAGCGTCTATTGTTCTCTTCAGTTGAAGAGCTTCAGCCGGATCAATATTTTCATCTCTAATTATATCTTCCAAATGCCATTGAACGGTATCAATCCAGTTCTTTGCATACAAAATCCGTTCCAAACTATCTTTTTCGAACGGGTTATTAATTAGAGTGTTAACGTCATCAGACACGTGATAGTCTTCAATAGCTTGATTGAAGACTTTCCATGCAGTCTCAGTAAATTTCATTAATTCTAAGGAATTTTAGTTGCTGGAAGAATTGTTATTGTTGGAAGCCGATTTGTTTTCAGAACCTGGTTTGTCTTCTTCTTTTACTGCATCTTTAAATTCCTTGATTCCTGAACCAACTCCTCTCATTAATTCAGGGATTTTCTTTCCTCCGAAAAGTAATACCAAAAGTATTGCTACGATAAGGATGTGCTGCCAAGATAAGGCAAGTATTGTTAGTGTATTCATCTCTTAAAATTTTTGCAAAGTTACACTTTTTTTAATATGAAATCCAACCTAATGGATCAACTGGTGTACTTCCGTTCCATACTTGGAAATCAAGCGTATAAGCACCATCAAAATCCTGAGCTATCGTACCTACCGGAGTTCCTGATGAAACCTGTTGCCCTTTGGAAACACTTACATTTCCTAAGTTGGAATAAATGGTAAAATAACTTCCGTGTTTGATGATAACGGTCTTGGTTCCGTCATTATTAGCCAGTACCGAAGATACTGATCCCGGGAACACCGATTTTGCACGTGCGCCTGAAGGGACGGAAATTTTGATCCCGTTATTTTCTTCAGTAATATTTTTGAAAACCGGGTGAGGCTGTCTTCCGAAACGGTGAGTGATTTGTCCGGCTCTGTCTGCAGGATAACCTAATCTACCTCTGTTATCTGCAAAACTGCTTCCTGTAGCGGTGGAAACTCCGTAGTTTGTCATGGCTTTGCTCTCTGCTGCCTTTTTCTCTTCTTCTTTTCTTTTCGCAAGCGCTGCTTCTGCTGCTCTTGCGGCAGCTAATTTATCTGCAGCTTCTTTAGCTCTTGCATTGGCCTCGTCTGAAGCTTTTTTAGCGGCTACTCTTCTGGCTTCATCTCTTGCATTAGCTTCGGCTCTCGCGGCATCTTCATTACGTTTTCTTTCTTCTTCAGCTCTTTTTGCAGCAAGTTCTGCAGCTCTCTTGGCTTCAGCTTCTGCAAGTCTTCTTTCTCTTTCAAGGGCTTCAGCTCTTGCCTTAGCTTCCGCTTCGATTCTTGCTTTTTCTCTTTCAGCAGCCAGTTTTGCCAAACGTATTTTTTCTGCTTCTGCCTTTCTTCTGGCTTCTTCTTCTGCTTTTGCAATTCTGATCTCTTCTGCAATAATAGCTCTGATCTGTCCTTCCAGTGCTTTAGACTGAACTTGTTTTTGCTTAAGTTCAGCAGTCAGCTTGGATTCGTTTTTCTTGAATTCAGCTACCAACTGTTCTTTTTGAGCTCTTTCAGCATTGATGGTTGCCAGGTCTTTCTGCTGGTTAATCAAAAGGGATTCTTTCGCTTTTACAGAATTTTGCTTTTGGGCAATGGTCTTTTTGATGAGATTGGCAGCATTTGTGATTTCAGCTGCTTTTTTATCCTGGTAGTCTGAGTATTGTTTCAGATACTGAACTCTTCGTATGGCTTCTCCTAAATTTTTAGCAGAAAGAATAAAAGTTACTTTGTTCTGTACTCCTTTGTTTTTATAAGCATTCACCAAAACTTCAGCATAGTTTTTTCTTAAAACTGCCAGTTCTTTATTCTGACGGTTGATTTCCAGCTGACGTAAATAAATATCATCCTCAATGAACCTTTTTTCTTTCTGCGTATTATTGTAAACCTTTTCTCTTAACACCAGTTTTTGGTTGACATTGGAAAGGTAGGCTACGGAAAGTTTAGATTCACTTCTGGTTTTGGCTAAATCGGTATTTATTTGTGCAATTTGTTTTTTAAGTTCGGCATTCTGCTTCTGCAGTTGTTCTTTGGTCTGCTGTCCCTGATGCAGTCCGAACATCAAAACACCTATTAAAAAGCTAAATTTTCTAATCATTTAATCTCAATTTTCTTATAACTGGATGGTACAGAATAAGGTGTTTCCATCCTCGAAAAGTCAAATTTCGTGTTTTCCAATAAAATCTGACTAGATTTTGAGCCTTTTATAATTATTTTAACATTTTTTGGAAGGCGTATTCCTCCGTATTCATTCCAGTCACTATAAGAAACATCTAGTTCGTCTGATGAAAGAATATCTTTTAAATTCACGGCTAACAAATCGTAATTGGTGTCGTATTGGAGAGCTACCTTATACTCCCTGTTTTTTTCGTCCGTAACGATTTTCTGGTTCGTATTGGAAACCATTTTAAAACCCTGAGCATTTTGAGTGAGATCAAACTGTCTGTCGTTGATCTTTACAAAAGTTCTCCCCAGTAAGATCTTTTCCAATGATTTATAATCAATGAAATTAACGTTCAGAAGGTTATTAAGATAGTCAAAATCGGAATCTATATAAGTTTTATTGATTTTATCCTGTCCTTTTATTCCTTCCGGAGTGGCAATACCGCGGGCAGCATTGATGAACAAAGCTCTCAGGTTCATCCAGACCTTTTTATCATTTTCAATATAGATGGTTGCATCCAGCGTAGGAACATAGCTTCCTGTTTCTACTCTTACTTTGCTGTCTATTTTGATTTGTTCAAATTTGGGTGGAATCAATACATGTTCATAAAAAGTGAGTTTGTCTCTCACCGGTTCATTAACATCTTTTGGATCTCCATTATCTCTATCTTTTGCAGCATTAATGCTGTCCCGTGTATGATCAGTATCACTTTGGGCAGTATTACGGGTCTTACAGGATGATAAGGCAAGAAGCAATAAAAGAAATGGGATCCAGTTTTTCATGTATTTATCTTTAATTAAAAAATACGTTGCAATATTAACGCCAAACCACACAAAACATTTTGTGTGGCCTGATGATATGATGTTTAAATTAAAATATTTCCTATTCTTATTTAGATAAAAAATCTAAAACGGAATAATCACCCAAAGAAATTTCTCTGGCAACTCCGAAATACTGTGCAGAATTACCGATCATAGAATTGGAAAGGTTCCCGTGATTAATTCTTGTGTTTTCCTGAATCAGGGAGTTTTCAATATTAGAATTCACAACAGTTGTGTTGTTTCCTAAAGAAACGCCAGGTCCTACTTTTGAATTGGAAATTTTTACATTTTCTCCAATAAAGCACGGTTGAATGATCAAAGAATTTTCAATCACAGCGGAAGCAGGATAGTGAGTCATTGCTTCTCTTTCATATTCAAGGATTTTGCTGTTGGTTTCTACGGTAGCATTTTTGTTACCGCAATCCATCCAGTCGTTTACTTTTCCAAGGGTAAACTTGGCACCCTTAGCTCTGAGGTTTTCAAGAGCGGTTGTTAATTGGTATTCGCCGCCGTTTTTAATATCATTATCCATGATATAATTAATTTCTTCCATCAGCTTTTCAGCACTGTTGAAATAATAGATACCAATGATAGCAAGATCTGAAACGTAAGTCGTTGGTTTTTCAACAAAGTCTGTAATAAAACCGTAATTATCCAGTTTTACAACTCCGAACGCTGATGGGTCTTCAACACTTTTCACCCAGATTACACCGTCAGAATTTTTGTCCAACTGGAAATCTGCACGGAAAAGAGTATCTGCAAAGGCAATAACGATATCTCCCTGCATAGATTGTTCCGCACATTTGATGGCGTGAGCAGTTCCAAGAGGATCGTTCTGATAATATATACTTCCTTTTGCTCCCAGCTTTTCAGCAATCTGAATAAGGGATCTTTCGATCTCAGGGCCAAAATCTCCGATGATAAAAGCTACCTCTTCAATGTTTTCTCCTGCAACTTTAGCAATATCTTCCACTAATCTCTGTACAATAGGTTTTCCTGCAATTGGAATAAGAGGTTTTGGAACTGTCAGTGTATGTGGACGTAATCTGGAACCACGTCCAGCCATAGGGACAATAATTTTCATAAATTATATGTATAAAAGATGTTTTATTAGTTGTTTTTGATATTTAGGTTAAAGATAATAATTAAAACCTTTGAGGGATTATGATTTATATCTTTTTAAATAATTGTTTAAATTAACAACAGGTTTGTTTACAAGCAAAATAAAGACCAAAGTTTAAGATCTTTTTATGATTTTGGATACTATTGCTTTTTCTTTGAATACTATCAAAGCCAGGAATAAAAGGAGGAATAGATTACCTACCAGATAATTAGTTCTGAAATAATAGAAAGAAACCAATGAACAAACAATGGTGAATCCCAGATAAATCAATATTTTACCTATATTATAATGAATAGGATACTGCCTTTGTCCCCATACATAGGAAATGATCATCATAGACATGAAGGTAATCAGTGCTGCTATGGCACTTGCCCAATATCCATATTGAGGAATGAACAAGAAGTTGATAAGAATGGTGATGCATGCTCCTATAACAGAAATATATAAGCCAACCCTTGTCTGGTCTGATAGCTTATACCATATAGAAAGATTAAGGTAGATTCCCAGAAACAGAGCTCCAAGCATGATAAATGGAATGATTTCAATTCCCTCATAGTAGAGAGGGTTTCTTAAATATTTTTCAGAAATCCATTGAAGATTTACCATAAGTCCCATATAAATGATGCAGCTGCATACAACAAAAATATCCATCAATACGGCATAGGTCTTGTGAGAATCCTTGTTCTTGAAACTTGAAAAAAAGTAAGGTTCAATACCCAATTGATAGGCTTGTCTGAACACAGTAATAAAGGTAGCAATCTTGTAAACTGCTCCATATACTCCAATCTGATGACGGGCTTCTTCTTCAGGAAGGAGGTATTTTAAGAATTGTCGGTCTAATGTCTGATTTACAATACCAGCCAGTCCTGCAATCATTACCGGCCAGGAATAGTTCATAATTCTTTTCCACAGTCCGAAATCAAATCTGGATATACTGAAGCTGAAGAATTCTTTTCCTACAATCAAAAGGGTGATAATACTTTGGATGAGATTGGCAACGAAAACATATCCGACTCCGAAGTCAGGATTATATTTTAACCCAAGTACTCCCTCAGGATGTTTAGGAAGCCATCTGATGAAGAATAAAACCAGTAAAAAGTAAACCAGGGAGCCGGCTACCTTGGAAAGCATATATTTGAAGGGTTTTCCTTGTAACCTCAATATAGCAGATGGTATGGTGGAAAATGCATCCAATGAGAGAATAAATAAGAATATGATTAGAAAATTGACCTGATCAGGAGTTTCAAAGGCTTCAGCAAGCTGAAATCTGAATACATATCCCAGGATAAGGTAAATTAACCCCATACTGATGATACTCATTGAGCAGGTTGAAATCAATGTTTTTTTGTCAATGTTATCCTCTTGTGCAAATCGGAAGAAAGAAGTTTCCATGCCATGTGTAAGCAATACCGTAATTACACCTGCAATGGAATACCAGTCTACAAACGGTGACGAAGCAGCTGGTCCGAAAGCCTTTGTAACGATGGGTGCAATGATAAATGGAAAAATACGGACTAATACGGAGCTAAGTCCATATACCGCTGTCTGTCCTAATAGTTTCTTATACAAAGTCGAATTTTTTTTTGCAAATGTAAAACTTTAAGCATTCGTTTTGCGATTTTGGGGTTAATTAAAACTTAAAATCTTAATTTTACAGCGAAATAAATTGAAATGAAAGTTCTTATAAAAAATGTAAATATCGTCAACGAAGGAAAAGTTTTTGAAAGCGATATCCTGATAGAAAATGATTTAATCTCTAAAATAGCTGCCGGCATTTCTGAAGACGCAGATCAGATTATTGATGGTTCAGGTAAATATCTTCTTCCCGGAGTAATAGATGATCAGGTGCATTTCCGTGAGCCGGGACTTACTCATAAAGGTGATATTGAAAGCGAATCAAGAGCAGCCATTGCCGGAGGGATCACCAGTTTTATTGATCAGCCGAATACTGTTCCAAACGCTGTTACCCAGGAGCTATTGGCAGACAAGTATGAGATTGCTTCCCAAAAAGCATATGCCAACTATGGTTTTATGATGGGAGGAACGAATGATAATCTGGAGGAAGTTTTGAAAACGAACCCTAGAAATGTTCCGGGAATCAAGTTATTTTTAGGATCATCTACAGGAAATATGCTGGTTGATAATCCTGAAACTCTGGAAAACATTTTCAGTAATACCAAAATGCTGATTGCTGTGCACTGTGAAGATGAAGCTACCATCAGAGCCAATACTCAGAAATATATGGATGAATATGGAGATGATATTCCTGTAAAATTCCACCACCTGATCAGAAGTGAAGAGGCATGTTATAAATCTTCATCCAAGGCGATAGAGCTTGCGAAAAAAACAGGGGCGAGACTTCATGTTTTCCACCTTTCAACAGCAAAGGAAATGGAACTTTTCCGAAATGATATTCCTCTAAAAGACAAAAAAATCACTGCTGAGGTATGTGTTCATCATCTTACATTTACCAATGAGGATTACGAAACAAGAGGTGGTCTTATCAAATGGAACCCTGCTGTAAAAACCCAGAAAGATAAAGATGCCCTTTGGGAAGCTTTGCTGGATGACAGAATTGATGTGATTGCTACAGATCACGCTCCGCATACGGCAGAAGAGAAGAATAATGTATATACAAAATGTCCGTCTGGTGCACCTTTGGTACAGCATTCATTGATTGTAATGCTTGAAAACTATAAAAACGGTAAAATATCCCTTGAGAAAATCGTTGAAAAGATGGCTCATAATCCTGCTATTCTTTTTAAAGTTGAAAAAAGAGGTTTTGTAAGGGAAGGGTATAAAGCGGATCTTGTTTTGGTAGATTTAAACCAGGATTGGACGGTTTCCAAAGACAATTTACTATACAAGTGTGGCTGGAGCCCACTGGAAGGGATGAATTTCCACTCTAAAGTTACCCATACTTTTGTCAATGGTCATTTGGTGTATGACAATGGTACAATTGCAGAAGAGAAATTTGGAGAGAGATTACTTTTTGAACCTAGAGATTAATCAGAGATTATTATAATTCAATAGGAGCGGGCTTTAGCCCGCTCACTTTATATTTAACCTTCCATTGGCTTCAGCCAAAACTAAGCTGGAAGATTATTAAAGATTGGCGAATGATTAGCTAGACACTCTTTTAAGTTTCAAGATATTTTAAATTTATGTAGCTTCGCGCAAAAAATAATTAATACCTATGTACAAACTCTTTTTATTGTTATTTCTATCAATTTCTTTGCAATTTAGTTCACAAATAAATACAGAATTACTTTCAAATTCTTCATGGACAAGAGTAAAATTTAGTATGCTGGATGGCAGCAGAGATTTAAACCAAAGGGAATTGGGAGTTTTATTGTGGAAAATTACTGGTAATACTCTTTGTGTATATAGTGATCCCATTTTCATTGAAATGAAAAGCTGTGTTGATTTTAACTTAGAGAAAAGAATAATGAGAACATCAAAAGAAGCAGGTTATCAGATTGAAAAATTAACTGCAGATTCTTTGGTTGTAACACAAAGAGTAGATGGAGAAGAAGCTCCAGATAAGATAAGAAAAATGTGGTTTGTAAATAATTCTTTAAGAATAAGTAACTTTTTAAAACAATATAAAAATGATACAGTTATAACTGCAACCAGAGAATTTACTCCGTCATTAAAAAGAAATCTAGTTTCAGAAATTGCTGATATTTATGCGAAAAAAGAGTATTCTCATGATTTTACTTTAAATGGAAATATTCTAATCTTTCCAAAAAAGAAAATTATTAGAGTAGAAATTGATAAAGAAGAAGGAGTAAAAATGAATCAGGTGAGTGTTAATCTTTTTAAAGGAACATTTGAAAAGAATTTTTATTTATGGGATCTTTCAGGATTTGAAAATTTTGAAAAAGTCATTATTCCTTATAAATATTCTAGTAAAGTAACAAATGGCATAGGTGAAATTAATAGAATGGGGATTACTTTTTTTAATCGTAATTATATTGATTTCCTTCCAGAGTTTATTGTATATATAAAAGACAAAAAAAAATCTTTGCAAAATTTCAGTAAAGCAGTACAGGCTATGAACGCTAACAAATTGGATAAGGCAATTGAGTTCTTTATTGAAACCCATGAATATGATAACACCAATACAGATGCATTGTACAACGTTGCTTCAATTGCAACAGCACAAAACAAAACAGATGTTGCTTGCACAGCATTAAAAAGATTGAAGGATCTGGAGCAAACAGAAGGAACCAAATTATACAACGAAAAATGTTCAGGAAAATAATCAATAGGAGCGGGCTTTAGCCCGCTCACTTTATATTTAACCTTCCATTGGCTTTAGAGCCAAAACTTATTTAATTAAAAGACTGTGAATGTTCAAATTCCAGCTCATTCGCCTTTTTACTTTTTCGCCTTATTTCCCATATAAAATGTCAGCTTCCCACCGTTCATGATCTCAGAATGCTTCAATGTAAAGTTTTTGATCTCTTTTCCATTCAAAAGAACTTTCTGAACATACACATTTTCCGGACTTTGGTTGATTGCTTCAATTTCAAAAGTTTTTCCGTTTTCCAGATTCAGTACAGCGTGATCAATCGCCGGGCTTCCGATAGAATAGTTCTCTGATCCAGGAGCTACAGGATAGAAACCTAATGAACTCAGAATATACCATGCACTCATTTGTCCGGCATCATCATTTCCGCCCAATCCGTCCGGTGTTGCTTTATACTGCATTTCCAGAATACGGCGGATCTGTGCCTGTGCTTTCCACGGCTGTCCTGCCCAGTTATAAAAATACGCAACATGGTGAGCCGGTTCATTTCCGTGAACATATCCACCAATAATTCCTTCACGGGTAATATCTTCAGTGTCTGCAAAGAATTCATCAGGTAAATGCATGGTGAACAGCTCATCCAGTTTGGATGCAAATTTTTTCTTTCCGCCCATCATCGTGATCAGTTCATCGGGATTTTGCGGGACAAAGAAACTGTAGTTCCATGAATTCCCTTCAATAAAGCCCTGTCCATGGGTACTTAATACATCAAAATCTTTCTTAAAACTTCCATCTGCCAGACGTGGGCGCATAAAACCGATAGTTTTGTCAAAATTATTTTTCCAGTTTTCAGACCGTCTAATAAACTGATTGTAAATATCTGTTTTGTTTAAATGCTTTGCCAGCTGGGCAATCGCCCAGTCATCATAGGCATATTCCAAGGTATTGGAAACTGAAGTTCCGTTTTTCTCAGCCGGAATATATCCAAGATCAATATATTGTCCTATGCCTTCGTAATCTCTTTTATTTGCTGTTTCTATACATGCTTTCAAAGCTTCTTCAGGATCACCCGTATAATTTCCTTTAATAATAGCATCAGCAACAACACTTACACTGTGGTATCCGCTCATACACCAGTTGTCATTAGCATAATGAGACCAGATCGGCAGCATTTTCATTGAGAATTGATTGTAATGAGCCATCATAGATTTTACCATGTCACCATTCCGTTTAGGCTGAATGATATTAAAGAAAGGATGAAGCGTGCGGTAAGTATCCCACAGAGAGAAGGTTGTATAATGGGTAAAGCCATCTGCTTTATGAACATTCTGATCCAGTCCTTTATATTCTCCATTGACGTCCATATAAGTGGTGGGATTGATAAAGGTGTGGTACATTGCTGTATAGAAGTTAGTCTTTTCCGTATCAGAACCTTTGATGACAATTTTATTTAATTCCTTGTTCCAGTTGTCCTGGGCTATAGCTTTAACCTGATCAAAAGTCATATTCCCGGTTTCTTTTTCCAGATTTTCCAGAGCGTTGGTCTGGCTTACCGGAGAAATGGCCAATTTTACTTCAATCGCTTCATTTTCATTGGTATCAAAATCAAAATACATTTTCAGGTTCTTTCCTGCAATCTCCGGGAAGTTTTTATTTTGGTCGAATTTTCTCCAGAATCCTTTGTAAACCTGCTTTTCATCATAGTTTTGCTGGCCGTAAGATTTAAAAGGTTTTGAAAATTTCATGGCGAAATAAACCATTCTGGTTCTTGCCCATCCGTTGGTCTGCCGATAACCTGTAATAGTATTTCCGTTTTCTACACGAACGTATGTCCATACATTTTTCCCGTCATAATTGTAAATGCCGGCCATCAGATCCAGAATAATGTGAGCCTGGTCAGATTTTGGGAAAGTATAACGGTGAATTCCGACTCTTGGAGTTGCTGTCAGCTCTGCCAGAATATTGTGGTCATCCAGTTTTACTTTATAATATCCGGCTTCTGCAGTTTCGTTCTGGTGTGAAAATCTGCTTCTGTAACCGCTTTCAGGATTAGCTGCTGTTCCGGGATTCAATTGAAGTTTTCCTACAGTAGGCATCACCAGGAAATCTCCCAGATCAGAATGTCCGGTACCGCTGAAATGGGTAGAGCTGAATCCCACTATGGTTTTATCTTCATAACGGTAGCCGGCGCAGTATTTGTAAACCTCACCATTGTATTTTCCATTGAGTTCATAGGAAATGGTGTCTGTTTCAGGGCTTAGCTGTACGGCACCAAAAGGAACGGTGGCTCCCGGATACGTATGGCCCATCTTTTCAGTTCCGATCAGAGGATTAACATATTGTATTAATTTTTCAAATTTTTGGGCGTGAAAGTTTGCACTTAAAAATGCTAGAGAAAGAAAAACAATAGACTTGCGATTTTTCATTAATGACAATTTTTCAAAGTTTAAAATTAATTAAAATCATCATTTTCTGTTGTGTTTTAAATTAGTTAAGGGCTATTTACTCTTTTTCAGAAAAACGGAAACCTATTCCGTGAAGATTTTCTATTACTATGTTCTGTTCTTCAGCCAGTACCTTCCTCAGCCGGGAAATAAAAACATCGAGGCTCCGTCCCATGAAATAATCATCATCACCCCAGATGGCCTTTAGAATGTCCTGCCTTTTAACCACCAGATTTTTATGGCGGATAAAATATAAAAGGAGGTCAGATTCTCTTTGGGTAAGGGTAATATTGTTTTCCGCACCTTTCAGGGTGTAATTTTTTGGATCAAAATCATATTTGCCCACTTTATATTGCAGAGAAGAAGTGTCCGACTTCTTAGTGCGTTTCAGAAAAACTTCAATTTTCAACATCAGTTCTTCAATACTGAATGGTTTTACCAGATAATCATCAGCTCCAATTTTAAGCCCTTTGATTCTGTCCTCTTTTAATGCTTTTGCAGAGATGAAAATAATAGGAATTTCAGAATTTTTACTGCGGATATTTTGTGCTACCTCAAATCCGCTCATGCCGGGCATCATAATATCCAGCAGGCAGATATCAAAATCCCGACTGTTAAATGCTTCCAACGCAGATTCTCCATCAGAATAACAGCTGATATCATAATAACTTTCCAAACTGTCTTCCACCAGAAAAGCTATTGTTTTGTCATCTTCGGCATATAAAATTTTAGATTTCTCCATACTTACACATGATTAATTTGAAAACGGAAAGAAGAGCGTTGTAGTAATTCCTTTGTCTTCATTATTCTCCACAGAAATTTTCCAATGATGCTGCTGAACAACTTTTTTTACATAAAATAATCCCAACCCGAAACCATTTACTTCTTCACTTCTTTTGGTATGTACCCGATAAAACTTTTCAAAAATATGAGGAATATTTTTAGCAGGAATTCCCATTCCGTTGTCTTTAAACTTTAAATATAAGCCTTTTGAATCTTTATAAGCTGAAATTTTAATCACAGGCTTTGTTTCACAATACTTGATGGAATTATCCAGCAGGTTGTAAATGATATTCGTAAAGTGAAATTCATCTGCCATTACCGAAGTACTGTTTTCAATATCGATCTCAATGCTGAGGTCCTTGTTTTTATGCTGTACATTGTCTGCAATCTCCTGAATAAAAGGGAGTAGCAGAATCTTTTGAGGCTTTAATGACAGTCCTGCCGCATCATTTTTAGCAATATTCAATATTTTCTCAATGTGGCTATTGAGCTTGTGGCTTTGATTGATGATAATGGAGGTATAGGTCTGCAGTTTAGAATTTTCCTGTACCATTTCCTGTTTATTAAGCGCTTCTGATGCTAACAGGATGGAGGATAAAGGTGTTTTAAACTCATGAGTCATATTATTGATAAAATCACGCTGCAACTCCGAGAACTTCTTCTGCTGAATGATCGTATAAATAGAATATACATACACCAGAAGGATGATGATAAGGGCAAATGTAAGGAGATACCAGAACCGTAATGAACTGATCAGGTAAGTAGTTTTGTCCGGGAAGCGTATGGAAAAGTAATAGATCAGATTTTTATGCTTCGGAAAATTGATCACCTTATTGCTGGGGCTTTCCTGATGAGAGGTCATGTATTTTCCATAGATCATTTTATCGCTGTGGCAATTGTATAATGCATACACATAATCTGTGTTGATCTGGAAACGGGTAAACTCTGTTTTCAGATAATATTCAAGAACTACGGGATGAAATTCATTGTTGATATTAACCACGTAATAATCATTGGCAATATTCTGTACCGGATTTTCGGTGTAGGACGTCTTTCCTCCTGAGAGTTTTTCTGCGACTTCCATTAAGGCAATATTGACTTTCTGGTTAAATTTTTTGTCTTCAAGATTATAAGCCTGTATCGTCCACATCAATTGTGCTATTAAAATTCCGATAATAGCGACGAATCCAAGCGTGATAATAATATTGAGTCTTTTTATTTTCATTTCCTGAAACAATATTATCCAAAAATATCTATTTATCTTTTACTATTAACAACTCATTAACAAATGTTAGACAGCGGTTAACAAGCCGTAATCATTGTCTGCTTTACATTTGTCATATAGAAGAACATAGTCAGTTTCAAATATTAAAATATATACTCATGAAAAAATTAAAAATTACAGCTCTTTTAGCCGTGTTGGCGTTCTCTCCGTTTTATGCGAATGTATTGACAACAGATGCTCCATCTATCGTAAAAATGGTTGCTGATGCTATTAAATGGAAATCAGAATCTATCGATGTAGGAAATATTCCTCAGGGTAAACCAAAATTGATCAGATTTGAATTTACAAACACAAGTTCAAAACCAATCATTATTCAGAATGTAGCCCCTTCATGCGGATGTACAACTGCTGATTACACAAAAACTCCTATCCAGCCAGGGAAAAAAGGATTTGTGGAAGCCAGCTATAACGCAGCAACAGTAGGACCATTTATGAAGACAGTAAATGTTACTACCAGCGACAGCAAAACTCCTAAAACACTTTCTTTCAAAGGAGTGGTAGCTTCTTAATATATCGTTTTAACAAATAGAAATAGCCTGGTAATTGTTATCAGGCTATTTTCTTTTTCGAATAGTTTATTTATAAAGACGCCTAATCTTTATGAAACCGCAAAAGGCACAAAAGCTTTCATTTTGTCCGCTTAGGTAAGTTTAAAATAATGCCGGAGAAAAGTTCAAATAAGATACTTATTTACATAGAGCTTGGCTCTAAAAACTTAAGGATTTAAAAATTTTATGTCTTTTGGGGTTAAAAATCATGAATGTAAAAGTTGAGAGAGCTTCTATGTGAAGAATAATTATTTGTAGCATTATTTATCAACCTATTTTACAGGATTGCATTTCAATATTTATTATTTTTAAGAAAAAATATTTTATGAGTCTATATACACAACCTATGCTGCGCGAAGGTGCACTAAAAGATAAAGTAGCAATTGTAACAGGAGGCGGAAGCGGTCTTGGAAAAGCGATGACTAAATACTTTCTTGAACTGGGCGCCAAAGTAGTGATCACTTCCAGAAATCTGGAGAAGCTGCAGACCACAGCTAAGGAGCTGGAAGATGAAACAGGAGGCAAGGTGCTTTGTGTAGCCTGTGATGTAAGAAACTGGGATGAGGTGGAAGCCATGAAAGAGGCAACACTGAAAGAATTCGGAAAGATTGATATTTTGTTGAATAATGCTGCCGGAAACTTCATTTCTCCAACAGAAAAACTGACTCACTCTGCTTTTGATTCCATTCTCGATATTGTTTTAAAAGGAACAAAAAACTGTACCCTTTCCGTAGGAAAACACTGGATAGATTCTAAAACTCCCGGAACAGTACTGAATATCGTAACCACTTACGCATGGACAGGTTCCGCTTATGTTGTACCGTCTGCCTGTGCAAAAGCAGGAGTGCTGGCGATGACCAGATCATTAGCGGTAGAATGGGCAAAATACGGAATCCGCTTCAATGCTATTGCACCGGGACCTTTCCCTACGAAAGGAGCCTGGGACAGACTTCTTCCCGGAGATCTTCAGGAGAAATTCGATATGAAGAAAAAAGTTCCGTTGAGAAGAGTAGGAGAACATCAGGAGCTGGCCAACCTTGCGGCTTATCTGGTTTCCGACTATTCCGCTTATATGAACGGGGAAGTGGTAACCATTGATGGTGGAGAATGGCTTCAGGGTGCCGGAGAGTTCAATATGCTTGAAGCAATTCCTAAAGAAATGTGGGATGCTTTGGAAGCAATGATTAAAGCCAAAAAATCAAATTAAATTAAACTTGTATTAAAAAAACTCCCGGATGTGTAACAAATCCGGGAGTTTTTTTTACCTATACACTAAATAATACTTTTCAAATGAATTTTAAACTTCCAACCCTTGTTTCGACGCTTGCAGTTGTCCTCTTTTCAGGTTCTGCATATGCACAGCAGACTCCGAAATACGATTATGTAGAAGCATTTAAGCCGTTCTTTTATCCGCAGACAGGCACAGCTACCCGTTCTGCAAGCGGACAGCCGGGACATGCTTACTGGCAGAATTCAGCAGATTATCATTTGAACGTCAGCCTGAATGAAGATAAAAAAGAAATTACCGGTACAGCCCAGATTACCTATACCAACAACAGTCCTGACAAATTAGGTTTTCTCTGGCTGCAGCTGGATCAGAATCTGTTTGCAAAAGATTCCAGAGGAAATGGTGTAGTGCCGCTCTCCGGGAGCAGAAACGGAGCTCATGGTGAAGAATTTAACGGTGGATATACCATTAAATCAGTCAAACTGGATGGTAAGAAAGATGTAAAATACACCGTTACCGATACAAGAATGCAGATTGATCTTCCCAAAGAGCTGAAAGCCAATGGAGGTGTGGCAAAGATAGAAATAGAATATTCTTTTATTTCTCCTGAGTATGGTTCAGACAGAATGGGCGTTCAGGATACTAAAAACGGTAAAATATTTACCATCGCACAGTGGTATCCGAGAATGTGCGTGTATGATGATGTGATGGGATGGAATACGCTTCCTTACCTTGGAGCTTCAGAGTTTTATCTGGAGTACGGGAATATTACAGCCAATATTACTGTTCCTGCCAGTCATTATGTTGTAGCATCCGGAGAACTTCTGAATGAGAAAGAAGTGTACAGCAAAGAAGAAATCAACAGATGGAATGAGGCAAGAAACAGTGATAAAACGGTAATGATCCGCCCTGAGTCTGAAATCGGTAAAAATAAAACTTCAGGAACAAAGACCTGGAAATTTAAAATTAATCAGACAAGAGATTTTGCATGGGCATCATCTGCCGGATTTATTTTAGATGCTGCAAAAATCAATTTACCCAGTGGAAAGAAATCTTTAGCTATTTCTGCTTATCCAGTAGAAAGTGCCGGTGATAAAGCCTGGGGAAGATCTACAGAATATACGAAAGCGGCCATAGAGCATTATTCGAAAAAATGGTATGAATACACCTATCCGGCTGCCACCAATGTAGCAGGAAACGAAGGTGGAATGGAATATCCGGGAATTGTTTTCTGTCATATGGATTCCAAAGGGGAAGATCTTTGGGGCGTTACAGACCACGAGTTCGGACACAACTGGTTCCCTATGATCGTAGGATCTAATGAGAGATTATTTGCATGGATGGATGAAGGATTTAATACTTTTATCAACGGACTTTCCACCGAAGCTTTCAATAAAGGAGAATATTACCGTAAACCGAATCTGGCAAGATCAGGAATGTATTTGCTGACTGACAGTCTGGAGCCTGTAATGGTAGGACCTGATAATATGAAAGAAAGAAGTATCGGAGCGTTGGCTTACTATAAACCGGGAACAGGATTAGATGTTTTAAGAGAAGCAATTCTGGGACCTGAAAAGTTTGACAAAGCATTCAGAACCTATATAGATCGCTGGGCATTCAAACATCCGACACCATGGGATTTCTTCCACACAATGGAAAATGTTTCCGGAGAAGAACTGAACTGGTTCTGGAGAGGATGGTTCTTTAATAAATGGAAAATTGATCAGGCTGTTAAAAACGTACAATATATCAACGGAGACTTTAAAAACGGCGTTCAGATTACGGTTGAAAATATTGGTCAGCTGCCAATGCCAACAACTGTACAAATCAGATTCAAAGATGGAACGGCACAGACGGTAAAAATTCCTGTTGAGGTCTGGAAAAGAAATACCGAATGGACATTTAAAGTAGATTCTAAAAAGGAAATAAACGAAGTAAAACTGGATCCGGATTCTGTAGTTCCTGATGTCAATCTGGAAAATAACAGCAAAAAGCCGGCATAGAAAAGGTGAATTTATTTAATTGGCGACTATATACAATTTTACGCCATTGTCATTGACTACGTCGAATCTTCGATTTCTGACGAAGGAAGAATCTCACATAAAACCAGGATTCTTCATTTCACTGTCTAAGCGTAAGCATATCCATGCAGCTTCATCAGCAACTTTGTTGCTTTCTCAGCTTACTTAAAAATAATAATAGTTAATATGATCTTTGCGTCTATAAAATAAATATTTGCTATATATTACAAAAGCCTGAGCTTACCACCGTAAGTTCAGGCTTTTTATTTTTTAGGGTGTTTTTCCTGAACAAGTAGAGGGGTTCTCCTGAAATGTTTTGAAGGCCGGTGATCTAATTTTGTCCCACAATATTAATCAAAAACAAAAAACATGGAAACATTAAAATCGGTGCTTGAAGCAAGCCACGCCAAAAAAACAAAAAATGAGTTAATCGACCTTTTATCGGGAGTAGAAAAAGTATTGACTCCGGCAGTCTATGAAAAAGTGTCAGGAATTGAAACTTCAGAACTGAGTTCATTGACGAATAAGGAATTGTTAGCCATTGTAGACGAGTTCAAAAAGAATTATGACGAAAAGTGGGAAAAATCTTTTTCCGGTGCCTCTTCTGAGATTATGAAACTGATTGCCGGTAGAATGGCAGCCGATGAAGAGATCTTCAGAACTTCAGATGCTGCCAATGCAGATTTTGCAGCAGAATTGGGAAGCATCGACTTTGCAACGATTATTGGCGGACCTTTGGATGCCTGCGTAAAAGCACAGTCCAATGCCTCAATTGCCACCGTTAATTTCATCAACGAAGTCGGTTTCGAGCTTACAGATCCGGCCAATGCTGCCAGTCCTAAAAAACTGAGAATGGCAGAATTCAAATACAAAAAAAATATTCCGAACCCGGATTTTAAGGAAGATGAGCCGGTAAGTGCCACCAACCCTAAAACGATTCCGAATGATGTAGAAATTTCAGTGCCTTTTATTGCGCTGTTGAATGTACCAAGCTTCAGAATTGAAACCTGTGAAGTAGACTTTAATGTGAAACTTAATTCTACATACACAAAAGACGTAAGTGATGAATTCGGGATCAATGCCGGAGTATCCGGTGGATGGGGGCCTGTGAAATTCAAAGTGGATGTCTCCTATAAGAGAACTTCCAGCACAGGAATTAAAGTGGAAAAAGAATATTCTCTTGGGGTAAAAGTGCGTGCAACCAATGACGAAATGCCTGCAGGGCTTGAAAAAGTGCTTGGACTTCTTTCACAATAATTAGATTTTACGAAAGATGATAAAACTATCAGACTACCTGGATTATCTCAACAACGAGATAATTCAGGCTCGTAAAAAAGCAGATGAGAATGCGGTTCTTATTGCCAAAGAATATGCCCGCCATGAATACCTTAAATATTTCAAGGTTCCGCGCTATGCTCTGCCTAGTGTAAAGATGGACATTCCGATTAAAATTACGGATATCGATTCCGATTCCAAATATAATTTTAAACTGAATGAAGATCAGTTGGTGACAGAAATAAATGAAAGGATCCGTCTGGTGAATAGGGAGAAGAAATTTAATATTCCCGAAATCAGCAAAAGACAGCTTCAGACTGAAGAATTCAAAACCCTGTTCAGCAAGCTGGAAAAGAATGATCAGAAATTCGGGAACCTTCCTGCCAATGAAGTGCTCAAACTGGATCTCAGAAAGAAAATGCAGCTTCTGAATTCCGGAATATTCCGACCTCAGGAAGGAATAGAAGAGGAAACTGATGAATTGAAAGAAATTTTTTCAAAGGTTCTTTTGAATAAATATACGTTGGTGAATGCAAAGCTGAACAGCATTTACATAGACCCCAATACAAGTGCGGCAGAAGATAAAGATAAATTATTCATCAACCTTCATGTGGAAATGGAGGAGGAAGGAATCAGGATTGTGTCCTACAAAGATAAAGACGGTAATGAAATAGAACAGATAACATTTGAATAATGCAGGAACTTATTCACTTTACGGTACAGAAAATCAAAGAACTGCTGGAACAGTTCAATGAAGTTCAGGCTTTATACCTGTCAAAATCATTTGACTTTGATGCCCGGTTCGATACATTTCTCAACGAGGTTCTGGAGTATTTCCGTACCAAAGGAAACACCAGCCACGAATCCGAAGTGCTGAAGGTAATGAATATGATTTCTACCGTTAAAAGAGGCTTTAATCCTATTAAAATGGAAAAAATAATGACGGGAAGAAGAGAAATGCTCGCAGGATTCTCATTTAACGGAATGGAAAGTATTTATGATATTCTGATGGAAATATATGCCAGAGAAAATAAAAAACTTGATGAGGCGGAAGAACTTATTTCAGGAATCATTGTCTCATTATATCAGAATGGTATTCTGGACGATGAAAAGCTGAAGGACATGAATTCCGTTCCTAAAATTGAACGTTTCTGGACTTCACTGGCTGAACAGAATACAGCGATATCCGGGATTAATAAGAAACTTAGACTGACCATTATTCCGGAGGATATTTTTCTTATTCTCGAAAAGATATTTCTGAAATTAATTTAAAAAAGATCATTATGGAAACCGAAAGATATATTGTTCTGTTGCAGAACCAGCAGAAAAATGCACTTAAAAAAATTGAAAAAGAGCTGGAAGTGAGTATCACCTCTTCAGAATTGCTGTCTAAAGAAAACCGTTCTTATGAAATCATTAATAAGGACAATGGCGTACTTTACAAAAATCTTGGGGTTTTGGTGGTGGAAAATATGGATGAAGATCAATTGAAAAGTGCTGTGAAAGATGAATCTAATTCTATTGTATACTACGAAAAAGAAAGAGAGTTTTTTCCTGCTGATGAATTGCAATTGATTAATGAGCTTAAAAAGCAGTCGGCCGGGCTTGCAGAAAAAATCTCAGAACTTGAAAAATATATCACGAATAAACCTTTGCCTCAAAAATCATTCATTGAAATGGAATGGGGATTAAAAGCGATCGGACTGGAAAATGCAAACTATACAGGAAAAGGAATTGATGTATGCATTCTTGATACCGGACTTGAAATTTCCCATCCGGATTTTTCCGCAGAAGTGATTGAAGGGAAATCTTTTATAGATGGTGAGGACTGGAACAGAGATCCCAACGGACATGGCACACACTGTGCAGGAGTGGCTGCAGGAAATACAAGAAGTGATAACGGAAGACGTTACGGAATAGCTAAGGATTGCAACCTGAAAATAGCAAAAGTGCTCGCAGACAATGGAAGAGGAACTACCAGCAGTGTCATTGATGCGATAGACTGGGCCATTTCGAAGAAATTCAGAATATTGTCTCTTTCACTGGCTTCTCCGGTGAAGTTTGATGATCAGCCGTCTGTTCTTTTTGAAACCATTGGAGAAAGAGCACTGGAAAACAACTGTCTTATTATCGCAGCAGCAGGAAATGACAGCAACAGGCCACAGATTCCACAGCCTGTTTCCATGCCTGCCAATTCAAAATCGATCATGGCTGTTGGAGCTATTGACGGACAAATGAAGATCGCCAGATTTTCAAACGCAGGTCTTAATCCATCTACAGGCGGAAGCATCAATGTCTGTGCTCCCGGAGTAGACATTATCAGTTCCTATCCTAAAAATGCGAAGAACAAAAATAACCTGTACTATACAATGAGTGGTACCAGTATGGCCGCACCGCATGTTTCAGGGCTTGCAGCGTTGTATATGGAACAGTTTCCCGATAAATCGGCAAAAGAGATCTGGGAACTGATTGAAAACAAAGCAAGACCTGTTGAAGGGATAAAATACAGAGATATTGGAAATGGTTTAATACAGGTATACCTATGATCACTTATCTCGCAGTTTTAAAGAAAGATATAAATTTTAAAAGGCTTGAAGCTCTTCTCAAAAGTAAAGGCATAAAACTGGCCTCTCACTATAAAACCTTGGGAATTGTAAAACTTGAAAGTCAGCTGCCGGTTTTGGAGTCCGAATTTCAGGAATATTTTATATCTGTAGAAGAAGAAAAAGATAATTTAACAATATAATCACATCAATAAAGCTTTTCTGTCGCAGAGAAGTTTTATTTTTGTCTCTTAATGATAAAATAACATATGAATTTCAGATTTTCAATGGTGTTTCTGATGTTTTTTGCATTGGGATTTTCACAAGACCTTACCGTAATGAGTTTTAATATCAGACTGAATGTAGAGTCGGATAAAGACAATGCCTGGCCAAAAAGAAAGCAGGATGTTGCCGATTTACTGACGTATTATCATCCCGATTATTTCGGAGTACAGGAAGCGCTTCCGGAACAGATGAAAGATATTAAAGCAGGATTAAAAAACTATGATTATATAGGAGTAGGAAGAGATGACGGCAAAGAGAAAGGAGAGTTTTCTGCCATCTTTTATGACACAAACAGACTTGAAGCAGTAAAATCAGGGACATTCTGGTTATCTGAAACTCCGGAAAAACCGTCAAAAGGCTGGGATGCTGCACTGAACAGGATCTGTACTTACGCCATATTTAAAGATAAAAAATCGAAGAAAGAATTCCTGGCGATGAATCTTCATTTTGATCATGTAGGAAATGTGGCAAGAGTAAAATCTTCGGAACTGATTCTGAAAAAAATCAAAGAACTGAATCCAAAAAACCTTCCGGTAACGCTGAGCGGAGATTTTAACCTGACAGATGATTCAGAACCTATTAAAATCCTTTCTCAGAATATGAAAGACAGTTTCTATCACTCGGAAACCAGGCATTATGGTCCTGTAGGAACTTTCACCGCTTTTGATGTCAATACAGTCCCGAAAGACAGAATCGATTATATTTTTACACAAGGCTTTAAGATCAGATCTCACAGACATATCAATGACAGAAGAGAAAATCTCTTGTATCCGTCAGACCATTTTCCGGTGATCGTGAATCTTTCTCTATAAAAAATCAATTGGTTGGAAAATCAATTTCAAATCCAATTCCTCTCAGGGATTGGATTTTTATTTGGGGATCATGGATGAAATATTTACGAAGCCTGCTGATAAACACATCAAGACTTCTTCCGGTAAAATAATCATTGGTTTCCCAGAGATTATCAAGAATATTATCTCTGGTGATGATCGTCCGGTTGTGTTTCAGAAGGTACAGCAGTAATTCCTGTTCCCGTATGGTCAATCGGGTATTCCCGTCAGGATGTGACAACAGAAGTTTGGTAGTATCCAGTGAAAACTCTCCTATTTTTATTTGGCTTTCCGTAACGGCGGGAAGTGTTCTTTTCAGAATATTTTTAATTCGTAAAACAAGTTCTTCAGGGTCGCAAGGCTTGGAAATATAATCGTCGGCACCTATTTTCAATCCGGTCAATCGGTCTATTTTTTGATTTTTAGCCGTTAAAAATAATAAAGGGAAATTACTTCTTTCCTTAATGATCATTTTCGCCAGAGAAAAGCCATCAACATTGGGCATCATCACATCCAGAATTCCTATCTGAAAGGGAAAATCAGCCTGAACAAATGGTACGATATCTTCCGGATTCTGAAACCAGCTGACTTCAAAATCTTCCAGTTCAAGATATTGTTTAAGAATCATTCCGAAATCCGGATCGTCTTCTACCAGAAGGATTTTAGTTTTCATAAGGAATTGATATTTTAAAAGTACTGCCTGTATGAAGCTGACTGGAAACCTCTGTTTTACCACCATAACTGGTAATAATTTTTTTCACGAAATAAAGTCCCAGTCCCAGTCCTTTGCTATTGTGAATATTGTTATTCTGTATTCTGTAGAATTTTTCAAAAATACTATTCAGTTCTTTAGCCTCCATGCCCTGACCGTTGTCGGCAACTTCAATTTCCAATTGTTGAGAATTGTTGCGGATATGTATTGTAATAACCGATGCTCCATATTTCACACTGTTTTCACAAAGGTTTTTAATGACTGTTTCCATCAGGTTTTTATCAAAAGGAAGTTTTTGTGAAACGGTGTTTTCGAGGTTAAAATCACAATTTGGGTAAGTAACGGAAAGATCATGAATAAAAAAGTTCCAGTCCTCAGGTTGTATAGCAGTCATTTCATCCGGAATTTCATCCTTATGAAGTTGAAGCATCAGACTTTCGAGCCTGGAAATCTGTCTGTCTATAAGAGGCAGCGTATCAGGATTCCATTCTTTTTTTAATGCTTTCGAAGCTATTTTTAAAGTAGCGATAGGCGTTTTAAACTCATGTGAAATGTTATCCACAATGCTGTGGAGAACTTCCACCTGCTTCTGCTGCTGGATAAGATTTCTGATCGTGAAAATATAAAGCAGAAGAACTCCCGAAAGAAGAATAATACAGCATATAATCAATAAAGTAAGCTCCTTGAAAACAATACTTTTTATATTTCTGATCTCAAAATCGGTCTGGGTTTTAACAAGAAAAGTATTCTTTTTTTCAATATGACCCCTATCCGAATCATTTCTTTTGGTACTGGAGGTTTCCCAGCTTCCGATACTCGCAATACGCGGCTTTTCGATCTTGTCTTTTGTCTCAAAAATAACAATAGGTTCGGTAATTACTTTTGAACTGTCCGGAAGATGAACAATGGAAAGATACCGTATTCTTGCAGAGATTTCGTAACCGTCTTTTTGGTAGCGGCTGTCGATATAATGAATCAGCCTTTCTCTGGCAGATTTTCTGTTTTCTATGAAATAGCGGAGAAAATCTTTTTTGTTGATCTCTTTATTATGATACTGTATAATAATTTCCTGAAGAGAATCATCATTCCTTTCTTTTATTTCCTGTATATCTTCAAGATCGTCTGTGTAATTGGTAAGCCCGTCATTCACGGATCTGTAGATGTCCCTCTCTTTTACCTGATAGGTTTTATACATAAAATAAACCTGAATTCCCAGTAAAAGCAGGAACAGAGCGGCAAAAACCGGGATGAGAATTTTACTTTTGGCTATCATTAAAACAAAGATAAAACTTTAGTCATTTTCAGGAAATGATTATTTTATTATTAACCTTCCATTAACCATAGTTTTGAATCTTCTAAAATAAAGATTTATCCTTCTGTCTGAATCTGGATGTTTTGAAACCAGAAAAGACATTAACCCATCATTAACCTTCTGTTAACCGTATTTTTTCCAGTCAATATGGAATTTTGTCCCCATAGAACAGAACAATAGTTTTTGTTTGAACGGATAAAAAATAACCATGTATAAAATTCTTTTTCTTCTGTGTTTTCCAGCCTTGATTCTTGCCCAGCAACAAAAAACTGAAGGTACAGTGATGAACACCGAAAATGAAAAACTTTCTTTCGTAAAGGTAGAAGTATATAACGCTCAGAATGCATTGATCAAAGAATTAAAAACGGATGAACACGGGAAGTTTGTACTCGAGGGCATAGAAAAACAGGATGTAAAGCTGGTAGTTAAAAATCAGGGATATTCTTTATTTGAGAAAAAATTGGATTTAAAAGAGCCTGAACCTCTGAACATTGTTCTTAAAAAAGAATCTCAGGAAATAGAAGAAGTAATCATGACGAAACGTAAGCCTTTGGTGAAAAGAAAGGTAGACCGTCTGGAATTTAATGTGGAAAACAGTAGTATTTCCTCACTCAATGCCTGGGAAATTCTAAAAAATACACCCAGTGTTACCATTAACAACAGTGTATTGAGTGTAAAGGGAAGTACCGGAATTCTGGTGACGATTAATGATAAAAAAGTAATGCTGACAGGGGATGAGCTTAAAAATCTTCTGGAAAATACACAGGGAGATGAAGTGAAATCTGTAGAAGTGATTACCAATCCGCCTGCCAAATATGAAGCTTCAGGAAGCGCAGTACTGAATATCATTCTGAAAAAGAATAAAATTGAAGGCTACCGTGGTATTCTTTCATCCAAATATGTGCAGACACAATATGCGAAAGGTGTATTTGGTCTCTCTCAATATTATAAAAAAGATAAACTTTCCATTATGGGGAGCTATTATAAAGGGCTGGGAACGTACTACCGGGAAGGAACAGATTATGTAAACTATCCGGAAAGCCAAACCCGATGGGTAAGTACGATGAACAGGAAGGATAAAAACAATAACCAGAATACCCTGAATTTTAATGTGGAATATGAACTGGACAGCCTGACCAATCTTAGCCTCAACTACTCAGGGTATTTTTCTCCGAAATCCTTCGGAACCTACAATGTTCCTACGCTGATCTATAACCAGCAGGATAGGGTAGAATCTGATTATACCACCATCAATGATCATCGCTCACGTTCCATCAATAACTCTGTAAGTTTTCAGATAGACAGGAAACTCAATAAGAAAAGCAGCCTTTCCTGGATCAATTATTTTACCGGAAATAATGCCGATAAATATCAGAATGTAATCACCTATCTGAATTTTGCAGGGCAACCTCCCAAAGAAGATAATTTCCTTACCCAGAATAAAGCGGATGTTCAGCTATATTCTACCCAATTCGATTACCAATGGAAAGGGGATAAGCTGGAACTTGAATCGGGAGCTAAGTATAGTTTTGTAAAGACCAGCAGTCAACTTGATTTCTCTGATAACGAGAACGGAACACTACAATACAGACCGGATAAAAGCAGTATTTTTGATTATAAAGAACACAATGTTGCCTTGTATTCTTCATTAACCTATAATATCGGGAAGTGGAATTTCAAGGGAGGTCTTCGTGCGGAAATGACAGATCTTGAAGGTGTGGTTTCAGAGCCTTATGAACTGAATAAAAGTAATTATTGGAAATTCTTTCCCACTTTTTATGCACAGTACACGACAGAAAATAAACAGGAATTCGGGTTCTCCTATGGGAAAAGAATCAGCAGACCGTCCTATTCATGGCTGAACCCTGCAAAATCTTACTACAATCTGTTTTCCTATTATCAGGGTGATCCCAAATTAAAAGCAACGATTACCCACAATCTCAATCTTACTTATTCATGGAAAGACTGGAATCTTGATTTGTACTATAGAAAAGAAATTTATCCGTCCATGGAAATTTCCTATCAGGAACCCAGTACGAATAGTCTGATCTATTATTTTACCAATATTGAGAAAGGAGAGGCTTTCGGATTAAGCTTTTATAAAAATTTCCAGGTAAAACCATGGTGGAATATCATCCTTTCTGAAAACCTTGAACACAATGAAAATTATTTCACAGGAGTTGATGGAATGCTGTATAAAAATAAAGTCTGGAACTGGGTTTCAAACATTTCAACAAGCTTTACGCTCGATAAAAACAGCGACTGGAAAATGGAAATGGGACACCGCTACTATTCTCCCGGCATACAGGGAACATTCAGGATATCTTCTCTATGGTCGGCTTATTTTGTAATGAACAGGAAATTCTTTAGTAAAAAACTGGAAGCCAGCCTTATTTTTAGCGATATTTTCAGATCCACAGAACAGAAGGTCAGTACAAAATATGCAAATCAGGATAATTATTTTCTTGATTATACCGATACTCAGGGAGTAACATTTTCATTGAAATTCAACTTTGGAAATCAATCAGTTAAAAATGCCAAAACAATTAAAAAAACAGCCGAACAAGATAGATTGTAGAATATTTTAATATAAAAGTTAATCACGGTAAAATATTATTGTGAAAGAATGGTCGTCTGATGGCACATTTTCGTTATTTTTGATGCCTATCTTTAAAGAGATCGCTATGAAGAAAATTTTTTCCGGAATGCTGATCGCAGTTTCTTTACTGCAGCTGTCAGCTCAGGAATTGTATATGCCGAGGAATATCAAAAAAGCGTATGAAAGAGGTACACGTGATATCTCCGGAGCACCAGGGAAAAACTACTGGCAGAATAAAGGAGTGTATAATGTAGAGGTGAAAGTAGATGCTGCTACAAAAGTGGTTTCCGGAAAAGAAACCATTATTTATACCAACAACAGTCCGGATAACCTGAATGAACTGGCTATACGATTTGTGAATAACCTTCACAAGCCACAGTCGCCAAGATCAGGATTTGTATCTAAAGATTTCCTTTCATCAGGGCTGAAAATTAAATCTTTTACGGTAAACAATGTAAAATATGAGATCGACAGTGATGACTGGAGTACTGTTGAAAAAGTAAAATTAAAATCAGCCCTGAAATCCAAATCAAAAGCTGAGGTTAAAATAGAGTGGGAATATCCATTGTCGGTTCAGAGTGGAAGAGAAGGACAGATTGATCCTGAAACATTCTATGTGGCATATTCTTTTCCAAGAATTTCTGTGTATGATGATTACAACGGATGGGATATGCTTCAGCACTCAGACAGACAGGAGTTTTATAATGATTTCAATGATTACAGTTTTGCCATCACCGCACCGAAAAATTATGTAGTCTGGGCAACCGGAGATTTTCTGAATCCGGAAGCGGTGCTTCAGCCTCAATATTTAAAAAGATATAAAGCTTCCCTGAAAAGTGATAAGCTGATGCATATTGCCACAGAACAGGAAATGAAGTCCGGTAAAGTAACCAAACAGAATAAATGGAATATCTGGAAATTTAAAGCAAGCCATATTACAGATTTCTGTTTTGCGATGAGTAACCATTATGTATGGGATGCCGCCAGCGTTCAGTTAAAAACAAAAAGAGCCAGCGTTCAGGCAGGATATAAAAACGGAGCTAAAGATTTTGAACACTATGTGGACTGGATGCGCTACAACCTGGATTGGTTCTCGAAAAACTGGCCAGGCGTAGAATATCCGTACAATGTAATGACGGCTATCCAGGGATACGCAGATATGGAATATCCTATGATGATTAATGATACCAGTATTCCTGATGATCTTAATGATGCCAGGCTTACGGCAGATCATGAAATTGCCCATACCTACTTCCCTTTTTATATGGGAATCAATGAGACCAGATATGCATTTATGGATGAAGGCTGGGCAACCACGCTGGAATACCTTATAGGGATTGATGAAAACGGAGAAGCTGCTGCCAGGGAATTTTATAAAAACTTCCGCGTTAAAAAATGGATCAATGATCCTTCTGCAGAGCAGGATCAACCGATAATTACCATGAGTACGCAGGTAAGTGGTGCCGGATATGGAAACAACTCCTATGTAAAATCTTCATTGTCTTATCTGGCGCTGAAAGATTATCTGGGAGATGAACTCTTCAAAAAAGCATTACACCATTATATGGACAACTGGAACGGGAAACATCCTGTGCCATGGGATTATTTCAATTCTATGAATGCGGGATCAGGAAAAAATCTGAACTGGTTCTTCCATAATTGGTTTTATACCAATAATTATATTGACTTAAAAGTAACAGGAGCATCCCAGATGAATGACATGCTTACCATCAACGTAGCGAATGTAGGAGGTTTTGCCATTCCGTTTGATGCCATCCTGTCTTATGATGATAGAACGACAGAAAAAATCCATTTTTCACCTTCAGTGTGGGAAAAAGACCAGAAACTGACTGACCTTGTCATTCCTATTAAGAAGAAAATAAAATCGGTACAGCTGGACGGAGATATCTTTATGGATTATACTCCGGATGACAACCGTAAAAACTTATAAAAGTAAAGCCTTCAGATTCTGGAGGCTTTCTTGTTTTAAAAATAGGCTGTCAATCGTAACCCTAGCGTGACATAATTGATTTTTTCTTTAGCAATCAGGTTGTTCAGTTCCTGATCCAGTTCAGCACTTTCCTTAATTTCATCGCTGAAGTAATAACGGATGGTGGAGTTGATCTGATTGTAATCCGTATAGAAGGTAAGACCTAATCCCGGATTAAACTTGTAAGTCATAGAAGCACCTGTATTCCAGCGGAAAGCTGGTTTGGGTTTATATCTGGCTATTTGAAGCTCATGGTTGGGAGCATCGATATCCTCTCCCTTTACAAATACTTTTCCAGTGGCAGTAGCGGCATATCCTCCGGTAATCTTTAAAGTAAGCTGCCATTTATCTGATAATTCATGGGAAAAATAAGGCCCAATACCTGCAGAAAGGAATCCCATGGATTGTGTTTTGATTTCATGATCACCAAAATCCTGCCCGTCATCCAATGTTATTCTTTGAGATTTAATAGGGAAGCTGCTGAAAGATACATCGGCACCCACACCCCATTTTTTTGAAAAGAAATAAGCGCCTTCCAGTCCACCCTCAAAACCGATTTGTTTTTTATCGTCCAGTTCAGATTCCCTCAGGAAGTTAGTGGTGCCAAACGCAGTTCCCATCTTTAAAGAAAGAAAGGATGGATAATCGTTACCCTGTATTCTGGATAAGATACTTAAATTATCACCCTTGTTTTTATAAATTTTGTCAATAAAAAAATACCCCAGTTCTGTTGATATAATTCCGATACCTGCGCCGGCGAGAATATCCGGAACCCAGTGTCTGTTATTTAAATTTCGTCCAAGTCCTGTAAGAGTAGCAGAACCATATCCGGCAATACTGTAAGCCGGATTCACCAAACCATATTCTTTGTGTAGAAATGTGGCATTGGTAAAAGCCATTGCGGCATGTCCTGATGGGAAAGAATTGTTTTTGGAGCCATCGGGACGTTCCACTTTTGCTGTATATTTAATAGAATTAACTAAAATAGCCATGATGGCTAAGCTGGTGCCATAGGATAAAGTAGCCCGTCCTATATTGTTACGCCCTTTTACACCTGCCAGTTTTAATCCATAGACTGCAGCAGCAGGAGCGTATTGCAGATAATCATCATATTTTACTTTGAAGTTGGGAAGGTACCGGTTTCTTACCTCGCGAATATTCTCTTTTTCTCCCCATGTTGCTGCGGCTGCCGTAAAAAGTAGAGCTGGAGCCACCGATTTTTTTACCCATTCTTTTTGGAAAAAAGGAGTTTTCTCCTGAATTGTATACCCTGAATTGATGAGAGCCAGATCTTCCTTGAGATTTCGGGATGGGATAGTATCCTGTGCTTTAATACAGTATAATTGCAATAGTATTCCTGATGCTAATGCTATTTTTTTCATCGTAGTGGTGTTGAATTTAAATCGCGTAAAAATATTAAAAAAATCTATCCCAAAAATTGAGATAGACTATTTTAATATTTTTATAATATTTTTAAGTAATCCGGATGATTATCTTAATCCTGCTCTTGGTCCCGATGCTGATACTACAGCCTGCATTCTTGTTTTTTGGTTGGCAGAGAACATAAACATAGATTTGTCATCTACATAATCCATATAATTCATAAACATCTGAGAACGGCTTACACCTCCGCAAATTCTGTTTAGAGGGTAGGTGGGATTTCCATAATTAGGGCCGGGAGATGTAGGAGTATCATTAGAGTAATCTGTCTGGCAGCCTGTGTCTGATGATCCCCAAAGGTGCGGAAGGTTCAGGTAATGTCCTACTTCATGGGTTACTGTTCTTCCTAAATTAAACGGAGCTGAAGCACCTGTTTTTCCTATATACTGATAGCCTATTACAAGACCGTCATACCATTGTCCTGCATGTTCAGGGTAATAAGCGTAGCCCAGAGTTCCAGGTTGGTTGTTTTCATCAAGAATTGAATTTACAACCCAGATATTCAGGTTTTTATTGACATCAGTTGCATCAATTCCTCCGGTGCTGGCTTTTTTCATTTGTTCAAGATCAGATCTCCAGCCTGTTTTTGAACTCTGTTTACGGTTGGTTGCAACTAATTTGAAACGGATTTTTACATCACCTGCTGCGGCAGGCTGAAATGCAGAAGGAATTTTCGTAACATCAGAATTGGTGCCTCCGTAATCGGCATTAAGAACAGCAATTTGTTCTGCAATTCTTGTGTCAGAAACATTTTGAGTGGAAGTGTTATAGATGACATTAAAAACTACCGGGATCTCAACAGTTCCGTCTGCAAGTACTTTTCCCACTTTAAGGTTTTCTGCAAATTTTTCAGTACCGGATTCAATATCTGCTATTTTTTGTTGTAGCGCTGGATTTTTCAAAAGCATTGCTTGTCTGATTTCTTCCGAAGGGCAGCTTCTTTTAAGAGCACCTGGAACAGAATTTTCCTGATCCGCAGATGTTTCATTTTGATTGGTTAAACTGTCGGTGTTACATGCCGACATAAAGCCCAGGACCAGGGCTCCCATTAAGAATTTTTTCATATCGTTATAATATAATTTGGTTGAGGTGTGAAATTATAGTATTTGTGATTAATATGCAAATTATTTATTGGAAAAGGCAGTAATTTTTTAAATTATATAGTGTTTAGTTGAGTTAAATGTAATTAAAGTGGCGTTTAATTGAATTTTAGTTAAAAATAATTATTTGATTTATATTTAACAATTGAGCGGATTTTAAGTGTGAATAATTTTACGATTCTATTGCTTTTTATAGGATATTTTTATGTAAGCAAAGTTTTGTTGAAAACCGAAATGGGATTTAATTTCAGGAGATAGATATAATAAAAAAATCTATCTCAATTTGAGATAGATCTTAAGTTTGTCAATATTTAGATTTTAATATACTCTCAATCCGGATCTTGCACCAGAAGAAGCTACTACAGACTGCATTCTTGTTTTTTGTCCTGCAGAGAACATAAACATTGCTGCATCATCTACATAATCCATATAATTCATAAACATTACAGATCTCTGTACACCGCTGCAAGTATTATATAGCGGGTATGAAGGTTTTCCGTAATTTGCTGTAGTTTGTGTAGGAGTGTCACTTACCTGGTCATTTCCGCAATTAGCATCTCCCCAGATGTGTCTTAAGTTTAAGTAGTGTCCTACTTCATGTGTTGCTGTTCTTCCCAGGTTGAAAGGTGAAGAAGCTCCTGTTTTTCCAAAATACGGAGCAGCAATTACAACACCGTCATTCCATAAACCTGCAGATTCAGGGAAAGTTGCATATCCAAGAATGGTACGTCCCTGGCTGGTCATTTTACCTACAACCCATAAATTTAAATAATTGGTAGGATTAGTAGCATCAATTCCTCCTTTTGATGCTTTTTTCATATCATCATTGGTGGCCCATCCGGTTTTTGTGGTAGATTTTCTAACAGTATTGACCAGTCTGAATTTTACTTTTGTGTCACCGGAGCTTACAGCCTGGAATTCAGTTGGAATTTTGCTGGCATCAGTGTTGGTTCCGGAATAATCAGCATTCAATACTGCAATTTGTTCAGCAATTCTTGCATCAGAAACGTTTTCAGCTGTAGTTCTGTATATCACATTCACTACAACCGGGATTTCTACAGTACCATCAGCTAAAACTTTTCCAAATTTTACATCATTGGCGAACTTTTCTGTATTGGTTTCTAATGCTGCAAATCTTTGTTGGAGTTCAGGACTTCTTTTCAATGCTTCCTGTCTGATTTCCTCAGACGCACAGCCCCTTTGAGCAAAACCTGCAGTTGCTACTGCTTCGTCAGTTGTGTTTTCATTTTGATTAGTAACGCTGTCAGTATTACATGCAGACATTACAGTGAGCATAAAAGCTCCAAATAATAGTTTTTTCATATCAAAATCATTTAGGTTGAGGATGTGAAATTATATTATTTGAAATTAATATGCAAATAATTTTGTAATTTAATTGATATATTGTTAATAATTAGTCTTTTTGTTTAATTAAATCCTATTGTTATTTCGAATGTATTGAATTTTAATCAATTTCGATAAATCTACTGGTTCGTTTTTAGTTTTTGATTATTTTATGTGTATACTTTTCGTTTATATTTATTTTTTAAAAGAATTTTTTCACTATAAAAACTTAATTAGCAAAACCATTTTTAATGGCAAAAACGGCTAGACCTACGCGGGTTTTAAGATCCAGTTTTTCACATAGCTGATCGCGATAGCTTTCTACTGTTCTCGGACTGCAGCACATTCTGTCGGCAATTTCCTTATAACTGAGTTCGGTTACAGTGTATTTCAGAAACTCTTTTTCTCTGTCGGAAATTTTTATCGCAATCTCAGATTCAGTCTCTTTGTTCAGGTTGGAAAATATGATTTTGGAAGCCCAGTCCGGATAAAAGAAGCCATCACTATTAAGTCGGGTAAGTGCGGTTTCCAGATCTCTTGGATGGGTGTTTTTCAAAAGATAACCTTTTGCTCCGCTTTTGATCATCTTGATTACGCTGTTGTCGTCTCCCTGCATACTGAGAGCCATAATTTTAACATCGGGATGGTTTTTTGTAAGCCAGACTGCCGTTTCAAAACCGTCCATAATAGGCATACTGATATCTAAAAGAATAATATCAGGAATGGCATTGCCTTCTTCAAATTTTTGGATAAGGTCTTTCCCGTTCTCACTTACATAGATGACTTCAAATTCACTGAAGTTACCTATAATTCCTTCCAGGGCTTTTGCAATAAGTATATGGTCGTCAACAATTACGATAGATTTTTTCATGACTGCTTTTTTAAGATAATATTGATTTGGGTTCCTGCATTTTCCCGGCTTTCCATACGAAAACTTGCTCCTATGATTTCCGCTCTGTTTTTCATATTCGTAAGGCCTATTCCGTTGGATTTGATCCGTGAAGTATCGAACCCTATTCCATCATCACGAATATCAAGTTCCCAAAGGATGTCTTCGGAAGTATTCAGGCTGATAAAAATATTTTTACAGCGGGAATGTTTTATACTGTTCTGAATAAACTCCTGGGTAATCCTCAGAAGGACATTTTTATGAACAAAGCCCAGGTCCAGTTGTTTAAAATTATGCTCAAAACTTACATGGCACTTTTTAAAGGAATTGGTATTGTCCACTTCTTCCTGTATCAAAGTTACAATTTCCTTCTGGTTGATATTGTCATCTGTAAGCGTTTTTGACAAGCTTCTGAGATCCTGCAAAGATTGGTTGATGATTTGTGAAACCTGATCAATTCTTTCACTTGCTTCGGATACCTTATTTTCATAAAGCATCTGCTGCACATAGAGGCTTACCAGGGTAAGTTTCTGGCCAATATTGTCATGCAGTTCTCTTCCGATCTGCTGCATGGTGGCCTGCTGAATTTCCAGTTGGGTAGAAAGAAGCTCTCTCTGATGAAGTTCATTTTTTCTTTCAATTTCATTCAAATACTCTTTTTTTCGTTGCCTGTAATTCCGGATATAGATAAATACGGCAATTACAAACATCAAAAAAAAGATGTTGAACGAAATGATGGTTATTAAGAGCTCTGTTTTCCCCATATAAATGAACTTGCAAATAAAATATACATAACCGCCCCTGAAACCTGAAAATATATAAAATAAATATCCCAGATATCTATATATTTCCACAGAAGAGAGTTGAACGTCATAAATGGCATGTTAGCAATATAAAAAAGTGTTACTCCCAAATTAATATAAAACATTTTGTTTTTGCTGAAATTAAGAATATCAGACGAATTAACCTGTTTATAGTACTCCATAATAACCAGAGCCATCAAGAGTAGACACCCTATATTATAATTGAATGAAAAGATAACTTTCTTTTCCGGAAAAAAGAGTGCCCTGATAATATATGTTAAAAGATATGCTCCCGTTAAGATATAGAATAGTTTTGTTTTCTTTAAAGACTCTTTTGCGTACAGCCAATAAAAAAATATAAACTGCAGTGGAATCACAAAGTAGTTGTGAAAATTTATCCTGTCTATTTTAAGAGGTTTTTCTCCCCATTTTACAGCTGACTCACACAGGAAAATAAGAATCAGATAAATTGCCAGATATTTCCAATGTTGTTTTTTTACACGATTATAATAAATCAGGGAGATTATAGCAGCAAAGGCTTCTCCCCAATACATAAATGATGAAAAAATTTTTTGAATCTCAGTCATACTGTATTTAAGACTATGAATAGTAATTAATAAGATGTACCCATCGGAGGTGATGGCGGAATAAGTGTTCCACTATTTTCTCCAAGACCGGTATCACTATCTTCTCCCATACCTTTAGCAGATTTATTGGCTAACGCTAAGGATTTTCCTTCAGCACTCTGAAAAGGATTGAAATCATAATCAATAAGCTCTCCGGTTTCATTGGCTTTTTTTAATGTTGGGATCATCACCAGCGTGTGTCTTCCTGCATATTCTGTCGGAACAGGGTGTGAATCCATGATAGACCAGTTTTCCTGTTTCGGATACGTAGCATAATAAAATCTGATCCCTAAGTCTTCTGAAGATGCAGCTGGGTTCACTTTGGCAGCTTCTTCTTCGATCTTTGCAATAAAACTTTTTAGTTTAGGAAGATCAAACCAGATGGAATGAGCATCTTGTATTCCTAAAGCGGTATTAATAGCAGTGAGATGATTTTGACGGTAATTGTCAATCAGAGCCTGGATAAGACTGTTTGACATGATTCCAGGTTCCAGTGGATTGTTTGATTCTGTATTCATAGCTTAGTGGTTTGCGGATAAAACTTAATTAATATGCAAATTTCGGAAAAATAATGGTAGAAAATGTATCTGTTAATAGGGAATTACACTGTTATTTTTACCGTGATTTTACGGATTGTATATTTTATAAAGAATAAGTTGGAATTTGGAGAAAATCTTTCAATCTGAATTCTTTGAAAGGCATACGGGGGGCAAAAAACAAAAGGTCGCCTTTCACAAGCGACCTTTTATATTGATTTTAAAATTTTTTTACAGAACTCTTAATCCTGCGCGAGGGCCGGATGCTGAAATGGTAGCCTGCATTCTGCTGTTTTGTTGTTGTGTAAACATAAACAATGTTGTTTCGTCAGAATAATCCATGTAATTCATAAACATTACAGAGCGTGAAACTCCTCCGCAGGTTTCGTATCTCGGATAAGTTGGTACACCGGAGTGTTTTGTAATCTGTTGAGGTGTATCATCTACGAAATCGTTACCACAGTTGGCGTCTCCCCAGATATGTCTTAGATTTAAGTAATGTCCAACCTCGTGTACTGTTACTCTTCCCTGATTATGAGTGGCATCAGGACCACCTTCACCCACATAATCGTCCATCATAACAACACCATCGTTCCAAAGTCCTGCATCTTCCGGGAAAGTAGCATATCCTAAGACATATCCGGACTGATATGGCATATAATCAACTACCCAGATATTCAGATACTGGTTAGGATCCGTAGAGTCCATTCCTCCTGTAGATGCTTTTTTCATTTTATCATCCGGTGCCCATCTGGAAGTCTTTGTTGACTTTCTGTTAATGCCCGCCAATCTGAATTTAATTTTGGTATCTCCTGCATTTACCGGTTGAAATTCTGCGGGAATCTTGGAAATATCAGAATGCGTAGATGCGAAAGCTTTATTAAGTACATCTATTTGGGAATTTATTCTGGCATCTGATACGTTATTTGATGCCTTAGTATAAAGGACATTGAAGATAACCGGTATTTCTACGCTTCCGTCAGGCAAAACTTTACCCATTTTTTTCTGCTCGATATAGTTTGCGGTCTGGCTTTCTATCTGAAGCATTCGCTGCATAGCCGCAGGATCTTCAGCAAGGTGTTTTTTTCTGAGGATATCAGAGCCGCAGAAGGCCTCTTTGCCGGCTGTGATATTGGTTTCTTCCACGTTTGTGTTCTCTGGAGTAATGTTTTCTGTTTCATTATTATTACATGAAACCAGGAGTGTGATTAGGACTCCGAAAATTGTTTTTTTCATAAAATCTCGTTTTTTAGTAAAACGAATATAGGAGAAAATTTAATACGATATATTTAATTAATCATTTATTATTTTATGTTAAATTTAATTTATTTACATTTTATATGGGGTATTTACATTATTAATACTGTTTTTTAATAAATATGCTACAAATTGAATTTTTTACTACGAATATTTTTTTCTAAAAATTTGAAATTAAATGTAAATTATTATTTACTGAAAACAAATTGCTTAAAAAGATGTTGGTATAAAAAATAAGTGCTGCAGATTATTCTACAGCACTTACTTACAAAAATAATGTATATGAAAAAAAACTATTTTATTATTCAGTAGGTCGGAAAACCAAACCTGTTTCTACAAAGTAATCCAGCGTAATTCTATCTCCGTCGTTTACATTTCCTGCAAGAATCTCTTTAGAAAGTTTGTTTAAAACTTCCTGCTGAATTACTCTCTTCAGTGGTCTTGCTCCGAAGGCAGGATCATATCCTTTGTCCATCAGATAATCTACTGCATCCTGAGTGAAAGTCATAATAATGTTTCGTTTAGATAACATTTCATTAAATCCTCTCAGCTGATACTGAACGATTTTTCCGATTTCTTTTTTTCTTAAAGGCTGGAAGAGTACAATTTCATCAATTCTGTTCAGGAATTCCGGACGCAGCGTTTGTTTCAGCAGATCGAATACTTCGTCTTTTGTTTTATCCACAATTTCATCCTGATTTTCCTCCGTAAGATTCTCAAAATTCTCCTGAATCAGATGTGAACCTAAATTGGAAGTCATGATGATGATAGAATTTTTGAAATTCACCACCCTTCCTTTATTATCCGTAAGACGTCCGTCATCCAAAACCTGAAGTAATGTATTGAAAACATCCGGATGTGCTTTTTCAATCTCATCTAAAAGCACTACAGAATAAGGTCTTCTTCTAACTGCTTCAGTCAATTGTCCGCCTTCATCATATCCCACATATCCCGGAGGCGCTCCTACTAATCTGGAAACACTGTGACGTTCCTGATATTCACTCATATCAATTCTGGTCATATTGTTCTCATCATCAAATAAGAACTCCGCCAGTGCTTTTGCCAGCTCCGTTTTACCGACTCCGGTAGTTCCAAGGAATAAGAAGGATCCGATAGGCTTTTTATCATCACTCAATCCGGCTCTGTTTCTTCTGATCGCATCTGCAACTGCCTGAATCGCTTCATCCTGTCCAACAACTCTATGATGTAGTTCAGCCTCAAGATTCAATAACTTATCTCTTTCTGATTGCAGCAATTTAGTTACAGGAATACCTGTCCATTTAGCAATCACTTCAGAGATGTTTTCGGCAGTAACTTCTTCTTTGATCAGCTCATTCTGATGATTCTGCATTTCCAGCTCAACTTTGGTAAGTTCTTCCTCTTTTTCACGAAGTTTTCCGTACTGGATCTCTGCTACTTTTGCATAATCTCCGGCTCTGGAAGCTCTTTCTGCTTCAAGTTTCAGAGACTCAATATCTTTTTTGATCTGGGTAAGATCTTCACTTTTCTGTTTTTCTTTCAGCCATTTGGCATTGATCTCATTTCTCTGTTCGGATATTTTTGCAATATCTTCCTTAAGGTGATCAATCTTGGTCTGGTTGCCTTCTCTTGAAATAGCAGCCAGCTCAATTTCCATCTGCATGAGTTTTCTGTCCAGAACGTCCAGCTCTTCCGGCTTGGAATTAATTTCCATTCTCAGTTTAGCCGAAGCTTCGTCAATAAGGTCAATAGCTTTATCCGGTAAAAAACGGTCTGAAATATATCTTTGAGACATTTCCACCGCAGCAATAATTGCCTCGTCTTTGATTCTTACTTTGTGGTGAGCCTCATATTTATCTTTAATACCACGAAGGATAGAAATTGCAGATTCAGTATCCGGTTCTTCCACCATTACTTTCTGGAAACGTCTTTCCAACGCTTTATCTTTTTCAAAATACTTTTGGTATTCGTTCAATGTAGTGGCTCCGATAGCTCTTAATTCTCCTCTTGCCAGAGCAGGTTTCAGAATGTTGGCTGCATCCATTGCTCCTTCACCACCTCCGGCTCCTACCAAAGTGTGGATCTCATCGATGAAAAGAATAATCTGTCCATCAGACTTGATTACCTCATTCACCACAGATTTCAGTCGCTCTTCAAATTCACCTTTGTATTTGGCTCCGGCGATCAAAGCTCCCATGTCTAATGAATAAAGTGTTTTATCCATCAGGTTTTCAGGAACGTCGCCGCTGATAATTCTGTGGGCAATTCCTTCAGCAATTGCGGTTTTACCTACTCCCGGTTCCCCGATAAGGATAGGGTTGTTTTTGGTTCTTCTGGAAAGAATTTGCAACACTCTTCTGATTTCTTCATCACGCCCGATTACCGGATCCAGCTTACCTTCTGCTGCTAACTCGTTGAAGTTTTTAGCATATTTATTTAAAGACTGATATGTTTCCTCTGAACTTGCAGAAGTAGCTTTACTTCCTTTTCTTAATTCTTTAATTGCGCCTTCCAGCAGATTTTTGGTTACACCCATATCTTTCAGCATTTTGGAAACTTCAGAAGAGGTTTCCAAAAGAGATAGCCATAAATGTTCAATCGTTACATATTCGTCACCCATCTTTTTGGCGACGTTCGGTGCATCCAGCAATACTTTGTTGGCAGATTGTGAAAGATAAATATTTCCTCCCTGAACTTTAGGAAGCTTTTCTAAATTTTCACGGTTGCGCTCTCTTACTAATGCTGCATCTGCTTCAGATTTTTTTAATAAGAAAGGCGAAATATTTTCATCTACCTGAAAAATTCCTTCCAGAAGATGTTGAGGTTCAATACTTTGGTTGCCCAATTCCATAGCAACCTGTTGTGCTGCCTGGATGGCTTCCTGTGATTTTACAGTATATTGGTTTAAGTTCATATTTTATATATTTTTGGTAATGATTCGTTTAAAGTTTAGTTTTTTAAAAAACATCAAGAAACCAAATTCTAAGGCTCAGTTTCTTAATGCCATCAATTATTTAATCATTTATTCGATGACTGTATCGCAAAAACTGTTCAATTATTAAATTTACAAAAAAATAGGACAAATTTTCCGGATATTGTATTTTTAACGGAAATTTAACTTGACAAAATTTCCGGTTTCGTCATTATCTCTTTATAATTGATGAACAAATCGTCATAGCAGATAAATAGCCCGGCAATTAAACTGAAGATGAAGACTTTTTCTTTTTATGATCAAAAAAACGAGAGTTTAAATCAGAATAATTACTTTTGCATTTTACCAGATGGAACTCAAAGAAAAACAGAGAAAAATACTCAACGTAGCAGTAGAACTTTTCAAAGAGAAAGGGTATATGGGAAGCTCAGTACGAGACCTGGCTACAAAACTTAATATCAAAGCTGCGTCACTGTATGCACATATCCGTTCAAAGGAAGAAATTTTGGAATGGATTTGCTTTGGCATTGCTCAGGAGTTTTTCGATGAGCTTCAGGAAGTAAAAAATACCAATATCGCTCCCAGAGAAAAACTGAATCTCTTATTGGATAAACACTTATCTGTTGTTCTTAAAAACCGTGATGTTACCCATATCTATTCCAATGAATGGAAACATCTTGAAGAAAGGCTTTCCGAATTTGTAGAATTAAGGAAAAACTACCAGCAAGAGGTTGAAGAACTGATTTCCGAGATCTATAAAGCTGAAAACTGGGAGTTAAAATCTCCATCATTTACCACCAGATTTATCCTTCATACTTTAAATAATTCCTATTTCTGGTTCAAAAGAAGCAGTGATTCCACGGATGAAATTACCGAAGAAATCAGAGAGAAAATTCTTTTCGGCCTGCTTGGAAACCAGAAAAAATAAGCACTCCGTTTGTCATTGATTACGTCGAATCTTCGATTTCTGACGAAGGAAGAATCTCGTACCAAATGATCAGGTTAAAGATTCTTCTCTACACTTCGTTCCGCTCAGAATGACATTGGACATAATTTTAACCGTCTTTCTTATTTAGAACCATTCAAAATATGACAAAAGTCATAAAAATTTTGCCAGCTTCCGAAATCTTTTTAAATTTACACCTAACAAATGTTAGTTAGTTTTATGGATTTTTCAGTTGAATATCTGGAGCTGGGTCAGTTGAGACAGCTTCAATCCGACCGGTTGATCAGCCTGATCAGCTATTTGGAAGAGAAGTCGGAATTTTATAAAAAGAAATTTGATGAACTTCAAATATCCCCTCAGGATATAAAGTCGATTGAGGATATCACTAAACTTCCTATTACTTACAAGCAGGATTTAAGAGATAACTATCCGTTCGGATTATTTACGGTTCCTAAAAATGAGCTTCAGCGTATCCACTGCTCAAGCGGAACGACAGGAAAACCGACTGTGGTAGGATATACAAAAGAAGATGTAGACCTTTTCAGTGAAGTGGTGGCAAGATCTTTACATGCTGCAGGAGCAAGAACGGGAATGCAGTTACATAATGCTTATGGTTATGGGATTTTTACCGGTGGATTAGGCCTTCATTACGGAGCCGAAATGCTGGGAATGAGTGTTCTTCCCATTTCAGGGGGAATGACGGCAAGACAGGTAGATCTTATTGTAGATTTTAAACCGGAAGTGATCTGCTGTTCTCCTTCATATGCTTTAACGATTGCAGATGAATTTGCAAAAAGGGGAATATCAGCAGATGAAATCAGTCTTAAATACGCTGTGCTGGGTTCAGAGCCATGGACAGAGATTATCAGAGGACACATTGAAGAAAGATTAGGCGTTCATGCAACGAATATCTATGGATTAAGCGAAATTATCGGTCCCGGAGTTTCCATGGAGGATTTCGAAGAGAAGGGAGGAGCTTATATCTGGGAGGATCATTTTTATCCCGAGATTTTAGATCCTGTTACCAAACAGCCGGTTCCTTTTGGAGAAGAAGGGGTTTTAGTGATTACTACTTTAACAAAAAAAGCAATGCCGCTTTTACGTTACTGGACGAATGACATTACAAGCCTTTACTACGATGAAAATGCCAAAAGATCAATGGTGAAAATGAAACCTATCGTAGGAAGAGCAGATGATATGCTGATCGTAAGAGGAGTAAACGTATACCCAAGCCAGATTGAAGATGCTTTTTCTTATGTGAAAGGAGTGGTTCCCAATTACTATTTAACACCTGTAGAAAAAGAGCACATGTGTATTGCTTTGGATATTGATGTTGAAATAGATGATGAACTGGTAAAGTCTCAGAAAATGGAAGCCAATACCGATGATTATTTTAATTTTGTCGGAAACTTTGGGAAAAACATTGAAAACGAAATAAAAAAGAGGGTAGGGATTACAACGAAAGTAAAAGTTCATGCTCAGGACAGCCTGCCAAAGTGCGAAGGTGGAAAAATTAATAGAATACTAAAAAAATAATGAATTCATTTTATAAACTTAAAACAGTTAAAGTTCAGAAAGATACTTCCGAAGCAGTGAATGTGGCGGTAGAAATCCCTGAAGAACTGAAAGACAAGTTCAGGTTTAAACAGGGACAGTATCTGAATTTCCGGATGATGATCAACGGAAATGAAGAAAGACGTTCTTACTCTATTTGTAATGCTCCAAGTGAAAAAGGCAATACGCTGGAAGTATTGGTGAAATTATTGGAGGGTGGAAAGGTATCTGGCTATTTCAATGAGCATCTTCATATGGATGAAGTGCTGGAAGTAATGCCTCCTATGGGTGGTTTTAATACCTCTTATCACCCAAGCAATGTAAAAACTTATATCGGATTGGCTGCCGGTAGCGGAATTACACCTGTATTATCCAATATTAAAGAAAGTCTTTATCAGGAACCTAACAGTAATGCTTATCTGTTCTACAGCAACAGAAGTATGAATCATGTTTTAAGAAAAGCAGAGATCGATAAGCTGGTTGAACACTTCAATGGCAGGCTTAAAGTGGTTTATTTAGTAAGCCGTGAGAAGCATGAAGATCCGGTTTTTGAAGGAAGGATTTCATCAGAAAAATTAGAACAGCTGTTTGAAAGATATACAGATATTGATGTAAAAGAAGCTACTTATTTTATTTGTGGTCCGTCAGAAATGATCAAAGGGATTGCAGATTATCTGAAAAAAGATAAAAAAGTACCTGCTATTCAGGTGCTATTTGAATATTTCACTGCTCCGGATGAAGAAAATACGGAGGAAATGAGTGATGAATTCAAGGCGATTGCCAATATTGAAAGTATGGTAACGGTAATTATTGATGACGATGAATATTCGTTCCATCTTAATTCTAAAAAAGAGAGTATCTTAGATAAAGCATTGAAAGACAATCTTCCTGTACCTTTTGCATGTAAAGGAGGCGTTTGTTGTACGTGTAAAGCACAAGTTCTGGAAGGAGAAGTTTTCATGGAGAAAAACTATGCGCTTACCGAAGAAGAAGTAGCCAGAGGCTATGTTCTTACCTGCCAATGTCACCCGACAACGAATGTGGTGATGCTTAATTATGATGTTTAAGACAATTTGAAAATGAGAAAAATGTGCTAATTTGAACATGCTATTATCATATTTAAATTTCCAAATCGCCTAATTCTCAAATTCTCAAATTATTTAATTTTCAAATTCAAAAAAGATGGACTTAGAAAAATTTGTTCAATACGTTCACGAAGAAAATAAAGTAGAACCAAAAGATGTAATGCCTGATGATTACAGAAAATTATTGGTTCGTCAGATTTCACAGCACGCCCATTCTGAAATTGTAGGAATGCTGCCGGAAGCCAACTGGATCTCCAGAGCACCTTCATTGAGAAGAAAAATGGCGCTTTTAGCGAAAGTTCAGGATGAGGCAGGTCACGGTTTATACCTTTACTCTGCTACCGAAACGTTAGGAGACGGAAGCATCAGAGCAGACCGAGATGCTACCTATGATGATATGCTGGAAGGAAAAGCAAAATATTCAAGTATTTTCAACTATCCTACCTTAAGTTGGGCAGATATCGGTGCCATCGGTTGGTTAGTAGATGGTGCGGCTATTATGAATCAGGTAATGCTGATGGGGAATTCTTACGGTCCTTATTCAAGAGCGATGGTGAAAATCTGTAAGGAAGAATCATTCCACCAAAGACAAGGGTATGAAATTCTTATGGCACTATGCCGTGGTACAAAACAACAGAAAGAAATGGCTCAGGCTTCGTTAAACCGTTTCTGGTGGCCAGCTTTGATGATGTTCGGACCTAATGATGACAGCTCACCCAACTCTAAAATCTCTATGAATTACAGAGTAAAAAGAGAAAGTAATGACAGTCTTCGTCAGAGATTTATCGATGTTACCGTTTCTCAGGCTGAATTCCTTGGATTAACTATTCCTGATAAAGATCTGAAATGGAATGAGGAAAGACAGCATTACGATTTCGGAGAACTTCCCTGGGATGAATTCATGGAAATCTTAAAAGGAAACGGCCCTTGCAACAAAAAGCGTATCGAAACGAAGAGAAAAGCGCAAAGAGAGAATGCTTGGGTAAAAGAAGCCGCGGCAGCTTTTGCAGAAAAACAACAAAAAGAAGTAATATAATAATGTAACAATATACCAATGTAGAAATGTAACAATCATTGTCATGCTGAGCTTGTCGAAGCATCTCATTGTTAAACCGGTACATTGATACATTGTTAAATTAATTTGACTATGGCAAATTTAGATATGTGGGAAGTGTTTATTCAGACTAAACCGGGATTATCTCACAAACACGTTGGAATTGTACAGGCACCAACAGCAGAAATGGCTTTGCAGAACGCAAGAGACGTTTATACAAGAAGAAAAGAAGGAACTTCTGTTTGGGTAGTTCCAAGTAAATATATTGTGACTTCAGAAGGTGTGGATAAAGAAGCATTCTTCGATCCGGCTGATGACAAACTTTACCGTCATCCAACTTTCTATGAGATTCCAAACGACGTAAAAAATATGTAAAATAGCTAATGGCTATTAGCTGCTTGCAATTTGCTAAAAGCTATATGCCAAAAGCCAAAAGCTAAAATAATGAACCCATTATATAATTATTTATTAAAACTAGCAGACGACAGTTTCATTATGGGACAGCGTCTGTCTGAATGGTGCGGTGAAGGTCCTTATCTGGAGGAAGATATTGCATTGACGAATATTGCGTTGGATGAACTGGGACAAGCGAATAACTTTTACGTTTACGCTTCGAGAGTGATTGATAACGGTAAAAGTGAAGATGATATCGCATTTTTAAGATATGAGCATGAATATGTGAATGCACATTGGGTAGAACTTCCCAACGAAGATTATGCGCAGACTATTCTTAAAGTATATGTATTGTCAGTATATCAGAAACTGATGTATGAGGCTTTATCAAACTCTTCTAACGAAGAACTGGCTGCCATTGCTCAAAAATCACTGAAAGAAGTAAGATATCACTATACTCATGCTTCTTCATGGATGAAGATCTTTGCTCAGGGAACAGAAGAAAGTAAGTCCCGTTTGGTAAAAGCTATAGAAAATATCTGGGAATATACGAAAGGTCTTTTTGCTAAAACAGAAGGTGAAGATGATCTTGTTGCCTTGAATATTGCTCCGGATACAGATGTCCTTTATGAAGAATTTCTTGCGATTACCAAGAAAGATTTTGCAGATTTTGGTTTAGAATATCCGGTAAATCCTTTCATGCAGCCAAAATCAAGAACAGGATACCATACAGAGTATTTCGGATACATCCTTTGTGAACTTCAGTATATGCAGAGAGCATATCCGGGGTGTACATGGTAAGAAGTCATGAAGAAATTGTTTCTGGGAATATTGGCTTTTTTTCTTGCGGTCTATGTGATATTATGTATTGGTCTTTATTTCTATCAGGAGAAAATTATTTTTTATCCGGAAAAACTACCGGGAAATTACAAATTTAAATTTGATAATGATTTTGAAGAAGTAACGATCAGAACAAAAGATAATAAGAATTTAAATGCTGTATTATTTAAAGCACAAAACCCAAAAGGAGTCATCTTTTATCTTCATGGAAACGGAGGATCAATAAAAAATTGGGGAGAAGTAGCTCCATTATATCGGAGTATGAACTATGATACGTTTATACTTGATTACAGAGGATATGGAAAAAGCGAAGATAAAATTAACAGTAAAGACCAGCTTTTTTCGGATGTTGAGAATGCTTACAAAGAGCTTTTAAAACGATATCCTGAGAATAGAATTATTATTTTGGGATATTCTGTAGGAACAGGATTAGCTGCAAAATTAGCATCCATGCATAATGCAGGATTATTGATTTTACAGGCACCATATTACAGTATGGAAGATGAAATGAGCCAGAAATTTTCATTTCTTCCGAGATTTTTACTGAAATATAATTTTGAGACCAGCAAATATTTAAAAGCCGTTGCATCGCCAGTAGTTATTTTTCATGGGTAATAAAGATGAGGTTATTAACTATAAAGCATCTTTAAAACTTAAAAATAATTTTAAAAAAGGAGATAGCCTGATTATATTAAAAGATCAGTATCACAACGGCATAACAGATAATTTAGATTATCAGAAAGCAATGAAAATAATCCTTGATTCTGATAAAAAATAAAATATGAATCAGCTTTTAGATTTATTAAAAACCATTCCTGACCCGGAAATTCCAGTTATTGATATTGTGGAATTAGGAATTGTAAGAGATGCACAGATTACGGGTGAAAATACCTGTGAAGTGATCATTACTCCTACTTATTCTGCATGTCCTGCCATGTTTACCATTGAGGAAGACATTATCAAAATGATGAAAGAAAACGGATGGGATGCAAAAGTAGTCACCAAGATGTTTCCGATCTGGACAACAGACTGGCTAACGGATGAAGCGAGAGAAAAGCTCCGTGCTTACGGAATTACACCTCCTGAAAAAGGAGCAGACGAACACCACATCGGAAAACCGAAAAAATGTCCGCGCTGTGGTTCCGAGAATACCAAACAGATCAGCAGATTCGGGTCTACTTTGTGTAAGGCCTCTTATCAATGCTTAGACTGCCTGGAGCCATTTGATTATTTTAAATGTCATTGATGAATAATCAACCCATACACCACAAATTTTATGGCTATGCAAAGCATAACGAAGGAATTGTTAGAATGTTAAATTATTAGACCGTTACATTGATTTATATTGTTAAATTAGTGCGTTGTTAAATAATAAATTAATAAAAACTATGTATACACAACTTGATATTGAAACGCATTTTGACGGAAAGCTTAAAATCGCATATCTTAATCAACCGGACACGATGAATGCCCTTACAAAACCGGCGTTATCTGATCTTAGAGATTTTGTAAAAGAATGCAGCGAAGATGAAACCGTAAGATGTGTCGCTATTTCCGGAAGAGGAAGAGCATTTTGCTCAGGTCAGAATCTGGACGAAGCTTTTGTAGTAGGAAAAGAACATCATGATCATGATATCATCAGAAAAATTGTGGTAGACTATTATAACCCTTTGGTAATGGAAGTTACCCGTTGTAAAAAACCGGTTATTGCTTTAGTAAACGGCCCTGCAGTAGGAGCCGGCGCAATGCTGGCTTTGATCTCTGACTTCGTTTTAGCGAACGAGAAAGCATATTTTGCTCAGGCATTTTCAAATATCGGTTTGATTCCTGATACCGGAGGAACTTACTTCTTACCGAAACTTCTGGGTAGACAATTGGCCAATTATTTAGCATTTACAGGTAAAAAATTATCTGCCGAAGAATCTAAATCTTATGGTCTGGTAGCAGAAGTTTTTAGTGAAGAAGAATTTGTTCCGAAATCTATGGAAATTCTTGAAAGAATGGCAAACATGCCGACAGCAGCCATCAAGCTTACGAAAAAAGCATTTGCCAATTCTTATAACAACACATTGAAAGAACAGCTTGAACTGGAAGGTGATCTTCAGCAGGAAGCTGCAGAAACAGAAGATTTCATAGAAGGAGTAAACGCCTTTTTACAGAAAAGAAAACCTAATTATAAAGGAAGATAATTAATTTGAAATGAGTTAATTTGAGAATTTGAAAATGAGAAATGACAAAGAAAATATTATTGTAAATAAGACTTTTGATTTTGCACTCAATATCATCGAATTTTCAGAATATTTATACGAAGCGAAAAAATTTCCTTTGGCAAATCAAATTTTTAAATCAGGAACTTCAATTGGAGCAAATGTTAGAGAAGCTCAAAATGCAGAAAGTAAGGCAGATTTTATTCATAAATTAAAAATTGCCGCTAAAGAGGCTGATGAGACAGAATATTGGCTTTTGCTTTGTTTAAAGTCTCCATATTTGAAATCGCCAAACGAAAAATTACTATCTGATTTAAAAGAAATTCTATTAATTCTGTCTAAAATTATTTCAAGCTCAAAATTAAAATAATTTTCAAATTAACTCATTTTCAAATTTTCAAATTTAAAATATGAATGTAGGAATTATCGGTGCCGGAACCATGGGAATCGGCATTGCACAAGTAGCCGCAACGAACGGATGCAAAGTATGGGTTTACGACGCCAACGCAAAACAAGTAGAAACGGCAACGGTAGGTCTGGAAAAAACACTCACCAAATTGGTGGATAAACAAAAAATTTCAGCAGAAAAAATGACTGAAATTTTAGCTAATATTTCCATTGCTGCAGAATTGAAGGATTTCAAAGATTGTGAGCTGATTATAGAAGCCATTATCGAAAACAAAGAGATCAAAACCAAAGTGTTTACAGAGCTTGAAAATTATGTTTCAGAAAGCTGTATTCTTAGTTCCAATACCTCATCTATTTCTATCACCTCTCTGGGTGCAGAACTCAAAAAACCGGAGCGTTTCATCGGAATTCACTTTTTTAATCCGGCCCCATTGATGCCTTTAGTGGAAGTTATTCCATCCTTATTAACAGAAAAAACATTAGCAGAAAAAATCTACAACCTCATGAAAGAATGGGGGAAGACTCCTGTTATTGCCAAAGATATTCCCGGGTTTATCGTCAACAGAATTGCCAGACCTTACTATGGGGAAGCCCTTAGGATTGTTGAAGAAAATATCGCTACACCGGAACAGGTGGATGAAGCCATGAAAACGTTGGGGAATTTCAAAATGGGACCTTTCGAACTAATGGATCTTATCGGAGTAGATGTCAATTTTGCAGTAACAACTACTGTGTACAAAGATTATTTCTACGATCCCAAATACAAACCTTCTTTATTACAGCAAAGAATGTCTGAAGCCAAACTTCACGGCAGAAAAACAGGAAAAGGGTTTTATGATTACAGCGAAGGCGCAGAAAAACCTATTCCTCAGAAAGACGATGCTTTATACCAACAAATCTTTTTAAGAATCATTTCCATGTTGATCAATGAGGCTGTTGAAGCCAAAAGATTAGGCGTTGCCAATGACGAAGATATCGAGCTGGCAATGCAGAAAGGCGTCAACTATCCGAAAGGTTTATTAAGCTGGGGGAAAGAAATAGGATATGCAAAAATCTCCGAAACCCTTCAGAATCTTTACGAGGAATATCAGGAAGAAAGATACAGACAAAGCCCTTTGCTTCGTAAATTATAAAATATACCAATCTATCATTTTATCAATAGAACAATCATTTTATAAACATTGCTAAACTGATAGATTGTTAAATTGCTACATTTAAAAAAATAATGAATATAGATGAATTCAGGGCAGAGCTGGAGACCAGACTTTTAATTGAGAAACAGTATTTAACTCAGGAAGCTTCCTCCGTTGATGAGCATGAAAGACTTGAGCTTTTAGGAAAATTTAATGAAAAATATAAAGAGCTGATCAAAAGACTGGCCAACGAAAATGGAATTGATTTAAACGAATCCTATCCCTCTGAAAATTCATCAGACTCAGAAAACCTTTCATACGGGCAGATTATTCTCGGGAAAACCATGAGTGTTTACGACAGATTATCAGATGAGCTGTATGAAGAAATAATAAACATATAATTAACAGAAATGAATCCAAGACAAGTAGCAGATTATATGTTCAATCAGGATTATTTTTCCCAGTGGATGAATATTAAAATGATTGAAGTAAAAGAAAATTACTGTTTAATAGAAATGCCAATCAAGAAGGATATGCTGAACGGACTGAAAACAGTTCATGGCGGAGTAACCTTTGCGTTTGCAGACTCTGCGCTGGCATTTTCTTCCAATAATACCGGAGATGCAGCTGTAGCATTGAACTGTATCATCAATTTTACCAAAGCCGGAAAAGAAGGTGATGTTTTCAGAGCAGAAAGTGTTTTGGTCAATGATACGAGGAAAACAGCTGTTTATGACATTCAGATTACCAATCAAAACAAAGAACTGATTGCAAAATTTGTAGGAACAGTTTACAAAATAGGGAAAAAAGTAACAGAATTATAATAAGCAGTAAGCTTGAAGCAATAGTTAGTAAGCTTTTTTGAAGCTGATAGAGCCTGTTGCATATAGCTTAAAGCCTAAAGCAAATAAAAATGAACAACGTATACATCATAGACTATGTCAGAACTCCCATTTCAAAACTGCAGGGAGGATTATCAGAAGTAAGAGCCGATGACCTGGCTGCTATTGTGATCAAAGAAGTGGTAGCAAGAAACCCTGAAGTTCCAGTTGAGGAAATTGAAGACGTTATTTTCGGATGTGCCAATCAGGCGGGTGAGGATAACAGAAATGTTGCCAGAATGGGACTTTTACTGGCTGGCCTTCCTTATAAAATCGGTGGAGAAACTGTCAACAGACTATGTGCCTCAGGAATGTCTGCGGTAGCCAATGCATTCCGTTCCATTGCTGCAGGAGAAGGAGAAATTTATATTGCAGGAGGAGTAGAGCATATGACCCGTTCGCCTTACGTGATGTCAAAGCCAAGCGCTGCTTTTGGGAGAGACAGTCAGATGTTCGATACTACTTTCGGATGGCGTTTCATCAACCCAAAAATGAAAGAATTATACGGTGTTGACGGAATGGGAGAAACTGCTGAAAACTTAGCGGATATTCACAAGATCAACAGGGAAGATCAGGATAAATTTGCCCTTTGGTCCCAGCAGAAAGCAACTAAGGCTCAGGAAAGCGGAAGGCTGGCAGAAGAAATTGTAAAAGTTGAAATTCCTCAGAGAAAAGGTGATCCAGTCGTTTTCGAAAAAGATGAATTCATTAAACCAACTTCATCGATGGAAGGGTTGGCCAAACTTCGTCCCGCTTTCAGAAAAGAAGGAACGGTAACTGCCGGAAACGCTTCAGGAATGAATGACGGAGCCGCTGCTTTGATTTTAGCAAGTGAAGATGCGGTGAAAAAATATGGATTAAAACCCAAAGCGAAAATTCTGGGATCTTCCGTGGCAGGTGTTGAACCAAGAATCATGGGAATCGGACCGGTAGAAGCCACTCAGAAATTATTAAAGAGATTAAATCTTTCTCTTGAAGATATAGACATTATTGAACTAAATGAAGCATTTGCAGCACAGGCATTGGCTGTAACAAGAAGCTTAGGGTTGAAAGATGACGATGCAAGAATAAACCCGAACGGAGGTGCTATTGCCATCGGCCACCCACTTGGAGTTTCCGGGGCAAGAATCGTAGGTTCTGCAGCAATGGAGCTTCAGAAGCAGGATAAAAAGTATGCATTGTGTACCCTTTGTATCGGTGTAGGTCAGGGATATGCAATGGTCATCGAAAAAGTATAATGAATTTGAAAGTGAGTTAATTTGAGAAGTTGAAAACGTTTAAAACCATTATTAATTTTCAAATTATTCCATTCTCAGATTTTCAAATTAAAAAATATGAACATCTACTCATACCACGGGATTCGTCCCATTATAAAACCTTCTGCTTATATTCATCCGCAGGCAGTCATTATCGGGAATGTAGAAATAGGTGAGGAAGTCTATATTGGTCCCAATGCGGTCATTCGCGGTGACTGGGGAAAAATTATCATTAAAGACGGAGCTAATGTACAGGAAAACTGTACCCTTCATGTTTTCCCGAATATTGAAACCATATTGGAAGAATCTGCACATATCGGGCACGGTGCAATTATTCACTCTGGACACATCGGAAAAAACTGTCTGATCGGAATGAATTCCGTTGTAATGGACAAAGCTTATATTGGTGATGAAAGTATTGTAGGAGCATTGGCTTTTGTACCGGCTAATTTCAGATGTGAACCAAGAAAACTGGTGGTAGGAAGCCCTGCGAAAATTATCCGTGATGTTTCTGATGAAATGATTCACTGGAAAACAGAAGGAACAAAATTATATCAGGAGCTGGCAAGGGAAGGAAAAGAAGCTATTCTTCCTTGTGAGCCTTTTACAGAATATGTTCAGCAGATCCCAACCAAAGTTGTGGATTACAGTATCTGGGATGATATAAAATAAAAGTAACTAATGGCTAATAATCAAATCTAACGGGTTTCTAAAACCCGTTGGGTTTAACAAAAATAAATATGATTAAAAAAATTGCACTTGCATGCAGCATAATGTTTGCGGTGGCGTGTACGTTATCAGCACAGACTGTTGCTACAAAACCGCTTACCATCGGAGAAGTGAGGACCATTAAGTCCAAAACATTAAATGAAGACAGAACGCTGAATATTTATCTTCCGCAGGGATATGACAAAACAAAATCATATCCGGTAATTTATCTTTTGGATGGAAGTATCAATGAAGATTTTATTCATGTGACAGGATTAGTACAGTTCTTTAATCAGATGTATTCCATGCCGGAAACCATTGTGGTGGGAGTTGCTAATGTAGACAGAAAAAGAGATTTTACCTTTCATACAGATTTAAAAGACTTACAGAAAGACTATCCTACAACAGGACATTCAGATAAGTTTATTACATTCATGGAAAAAGAATTAAAACCTTACGTGGAAAGTCAGTTTAAGACGACAGACAAATACCTTTTCGGTCAATCTTTGGGAGGACTTCTGGCAACGGAAATCCTTTTGAAAAAGCCGGAAATGTTTGATAACTATTTTATTATCAGTCCAAGCTTATGGTGGGATGATGAAAGTCTTCTCAACCAGGCAGGAATACTACTTTCAAAATCTCCGGATACCAAAAAGTTTGTTTATGTTTCTGTAGGGAAAGGAGAACATCCGGTGATGGTAAAAGATGCTGAAGCTTTCTATGATGTTTTAAAAAAAGCAGGAAAGAAAAACTGGACATTGGAATATAAAATGATGGAAACAGACAATCACGCAACCATTCTTCACAGAAGTTTATATGAAGGATTGGTGAAAATGTTTCCCTATCAGGAACCTAAATAGATGAGTTGCAGTTGATGAGCACTCTGAAAAAATATTGGATCATAATACTGATCGTCATAATCATTGTGAATACTTTAGGGTTTCACTTTGCAAAAGAATCAATAGGAATTTCAGATGCTTTGGAACATGTTGAATCAGATGAGGTAATTGCTAAGCTAGAGCGTAAAGATTATTTCTATACGTTATTTGTTAAAATTGTCATCATTTTAGACGGCTGGCTGGCGCTTTTTATCCCTTATCTGATTATTAGAAACTTTATTAAAAAGATTAATCTAAGCAAAAAGTAAAAAACTATATGGAAAAGTTAAAAAACTATATCTACGGACAATGGGTAGAAGGTACCGGAAACGGAATTCCTTTGTACAATGCCGTTACAGGAGAACAGGTAGCTGTTTCCGATACCGAAGGGCTTAATTTTGAACAGGCTCTTGACTACGGAAGAACCGTGGGGTACAAAAACCTTTCTTCAATGACTTTCTACGACCGTGGAGAAATGTTGAAAAAAGTTGCACTTTACTTACTGGAAAGAAAGAAAAAATACTACGACTTATCATACAAGACGGGAGCTACCCACATAGATTCCTGGGTAGATATTGAAGGAGGGTTCGGAACTTTCTTTACCTATTCCGGATTGGCAAAAAGAATGCTTCCTAATACTTCATTTTGGGTAGATGGAGACACTCAGAAGATTTCTGCTAACGGAACTTTCTTAGGAACTCACATTCTGACACCTAGTGAAGGGGTTTCAGTACAGATCAATGCCTATAACTTTCCGGTATGGGGAATGCTGGAAAAACTATCAACTTCCTTATTGGCTGGAGTTCCTTCTATTGTAAAACCATCTCCCTTCGGGTCTTACCTTACTAATGCAGTGTTCCAGGATATGATTGAAAGCGGAGTGCTGCCTGAAGGCGCTGTGCAATTAGTTTGTGGAGAGCCTGGAAATATTTTAGATTATGTTCAGGATGGAGATTCTGTATTGTTTACAGGTTCGGCTCATACAGGAAGAAAATTAAAATCACTTCCTTCTATCGCAGGAAATGCTGTTCGTTTCAACATGGAAGCAGATTCATTAAACTGTTCAATTCTTGGATTGGAAGCAAAACCGGGAACACCTGAATTCGATCTTTTCATCAAAGAAGTTCGTAACGAAATGACTACGAAAGCCGGGCAGAAATGTACCGCGATCAGAAGAATTATCGTTCCTGAGCATTTAATCGGTGACGTTCAGAATGCTTTATCTAAAGCTTTGGATCAGACTAAAATAGGTAACCCACTAAGCAGAGAAACCAAAATGGGATCTTTGGTGGGAAGGCAGCAGTATGATGAAGTTTTAAGAAAAGTAAATCTATTAAAATCAGAAACAGAACTTGTCTATGACGGAAAACATGAACTGGTAGATGCCAACTACGAAAACGGTGCATTTATGAGTCCGAAACTATTCCTGAACGACAAGCCTTTCGAAAAAAATATCTCTCACGATGTAGAAGCTTTCGGGCCGGTATCCACATTAATGCCGTACAAAGATGCTGAAGAAGCTGCTGCACTGGCCAAAAGAGGAAAAGGAAGTCTGGTAGGATCTATCGTTTCCCATGACGAAAACTTTATCGCCGAAACTTCATGGAAAATGGCCTCTCAGCATGGAAGAATCTTTGTATTGAACAGAGATAACGCCAAAGAAAGCACTGGTCATGGTTCTCCACTTCCGACACTGATGCACGGAGGTCCTGGTAGAGCGGGAGGCGGTGAGGAAATGGGCGGTTTAAGCGGTCTTCATTTCTTCTTACAGAAAACAGCTATTCAGGGATCACCGGATGTTCTGAAAGCAATCACTAAGATTTATCAGCAGGGAGCTGAGAAAAAATTCTCAGACAAACATCCTTTCCAGAAATATTTTGAGGAAGTGGAAGTAGGAGACTCTCTGGAAACAGCAGGAAGAACTGTTACTGATGCCGATATCGTTAATTTTTCCAATGTTTCATGGGACCATTTTTATGCCCATACAGATGCAACAAGTTTAACAGGTACTATTTTCGATAAGACGGTTGCTCATGGATATTTTATCCTTTCAGCAGCAGCAGGACTATTTGTTTCAGGTAAAAAAGGACCTGTAATTGCTAATTACGGATTGGAAGACTGCAGCTTCTTCAAACCTGTATACGCCGGAGACACCATCACGGTTTATTTAACAGCAAAAGAAAAAATCAACAGAGGAGTAAAAGGAAGAAATATCCCTTCCGGTGTTGTAAAATGGTTGGTTGAGGTTGTAAACCAAAGAGATGAGATTGTATGTGTAGCAACAATCCTGACATTGGTAGCAAAACAATCTCCTTTCATCGATCTGAATGTAAAAAATATTCAGAAAATATTGAATGGATTAACGGAAAGTACTCCTGCGCTTTGGGGAAAAATGTCTCCGCAGCAGATGATTGAGCATTTGGAGCAGGCTGTATTGGTAAGTTTTGGAGAACCCGAAGCAGAAAAATGTTTCACTCCTGAAGAAAATCTTGAAAAATGGCAGGATTCTCTTTACAATCACAGAGCAATGCCAAAAGAATTCACAGCTCCATTCCTTCCTCAGGATGGATCACTTCCGGAACCCAAACATAAAAATCTGGAAGCAGCAAAACTGTCATTCATGGATAACCTGAAGAAATTTGTGATCTACTACAAGGAAAACCCGCAGGCAGAGCACATGAATTACGTTTTCGGAAAACTGAATAAAGAAATGTGGGAACTGATGCACAAAAAGCATTTTACACACCACTTCCAACAATTTGGATTGATTTAATTCAAAATAAAATATAAATTTAGAGTCCCTTCCGGTTTAAACCGAAAGGGACTTTTTAATAACTACTGCCAAGATTTGAAACCTTAACATAAGTAATAAAATCAGAAAATTTTTATCATGAAATCATTAGAAACCTTTTTTAACATTGTCTTTTGGGCTTTTTCAATTTTATTTCTTTTTTCCTGTTCGGGAAATCTAAAACAAGATAAAGACGGCTATTATTCTGAAGAAAAATTTGTTGACAGTCTGAATGTGGGAAGAAAAGGTAAAACTAAAGTAGAGTTTGAAAAATTTAGACATATTAAGAATGGTGATGTATTTGTAACCTTGAATGTTTATGATCTAAAAGATATTTGGGTAGAAAGTAAAGGATCTATGTTTCATACCTGGGAATTAAAAAATACTTTTAAATTTATCAAAGATGGAGTAACAGGTTTAGATGTTCAGATATGTGATTTTAATAATGATGGCTTTAATGATGTGACTTATCAAAGTGGAATAGCAGGAAGAGGAGGAAATATGGTAATGACCTTATTCGTGTATGAACCGGAAAATAAAAATTTTATCCACATCAAAAATTCAGATAATTATCCAAACCTGAGTTTTAATTCAAAACTAAAGTGTATCAATTCTGTAATTTTAACAGGCTCTATCACAACAGTATTTCTAAAAATTAAAAAAGATTCTCTGGATGAATTTGCACGGGTAGATGTTTCTGATAAAATAGTGGTGGAAGAAAAAGATTCTACAGGCAAGTTTAAGGTTATTGAAGAAAAAGTATTCACAGGAAATGATAAGGATCCTTATAAGGTTTTTAGAAATTATAAGCCTTTAGAATATTAGTCTTATATAAATTGAAATATTCATTATTTCAGTTAGTTATGGTTTTTTGTTTGAAAAATTACTAACTTTAATAGGCGAAATCCGAAAAGCATACAGAGTAGGAGAGAACATCAAAACAAACCACTATGAAAAACTTAAAAAAACTTTCAAGACATGAGTTGAAATCTCTTAAAGGAGCTGGGCCAAACTGGTCTTGTACTCTTAACCCTTGTCCTCCCGGAACATGTTGTCTTCCCGGAAGATGGCCTGATATTGCAAGAGCATGTTATATATGTGCGGATTCTTAGACTTTTTTAACTTAAAACAATACACAAAGCTGCTACTCCTCGTGATTGGCAGTTTTTTTATATTTTTTTCTTAAACTTAAAATATCCGTACATTAAAATGGGTAACGCGAATATCTGAAACAAAAAAACAAGCAGTGAGGGAATTCCTTCCAGATGATTTGCATTAGCTTTTATAAGGAGCTGCTTGCCAAGCGGTCCGTTCGAGAATATCAGAATATTAAACAAATTCCAGCCCAGATGAAGACCTATAGGAAGGTATAAAGATTTTGTCTTAGCGAAGGACACTGCGAGCATCCACCCAAAAACAGAGGTCATTACAAAAATAATTACCATCTGAAAAGGATTTCCGAATGCACTATAAGAAAACCAGTGGTAAACTCCGAAGCAGACAGCAGATAAAATGCAGGCTTTTGTTGTTCCCCATTTTTCAATAGCAAGATATAGCAAAGCCCCTCTGAAAAGTAATTCTTCAAACAAAACAGACTTTACAATCCACCATAAGCTCATCAATGCTGCAGAAAATGATATTGGCTTATTCAGTATCCAGCTGTTATTGATAAAGGCTGTTGTCAAGATTTGATAAACGCTGCATACTACAGCTGCCAAAAGAAAACCTATGCTCAGGTTAATCAATCTTGCCTGGCTGGGTTTAAATCCTAAAACAGAAAGGTCCTTTTTTGCGATGAACCTCAGGAGAAGCCACGAAATGATAAGCTCAATAATAATTCCAATCATAGGTTAGAAGTTTTAATTGAATAAGTGTTATCTTATTGAAAACGAATATAATAAAAAAACGGATGCGAAAAGTTTCTTTAAAATATTTATCGTTCAAGACTTTAAACCTTGACAGGATGATGATAAAAGGTTTGAGCAACAGGATAATTTTGTTACTTTACAATAAAAATGATTTCATGGATAAAACTTTTGCGGATCATGTGATAGATTTCAACAAAAACCTTAGTTTCACAGGAAATCTTCCTGATGATTTTCAAGTCCTGAATCCTTATCTGGATAATCCTGAGACGTTGAAGGTGATGGAAGAGTTTTATCATAAATTCTACGATGATTCAGCTAAGAGGAAATTCATCATCGGAATTAATCCCAGCCGTCATGGTGCGGGAGTAACCGGAGTTCCGTTTACCGATACAAAAAGACTGGAAAATGTCTGCGGAATCAAAATGAAATCTGCCCGTACCCATGAAGTTTCTTCCGTTTTCATGTATGATATGATTGAAGACTATGGTGGTGCTGATCTTTTCTATAAAGATATTTATATCAATTCTCCATTTCCGCTGGCTATTGTAAGAAAAACAAAAAACGGCTGGCTCAATGCCAACTATTATGATGATAAAGAACTCTTCAATTCAGTAAAAGATTTTATGATCGAATCTTTGAAGAAGCATATCAGCCTTAATCTGGATACCTCAGAAGTTTTTGTTCTGGGTAAAAAGAATGCCGAATTCATTTCAAAATTAAACAAAGAAACCCAACTCTTTGAGACGATGACCGTTCTGGAGCATCCAAGATATATCCAGCAGTACAAATCAAAAGAAAAACAGCTTTATATAGACAAATATATTTTAGCTCTGCAAAAATAAAACATGAGATCAGATGATTTTCTAAGATTGTATGTTTAGTTTTATTAAATTGTGATTATGAATGTTTTCCCTAAAAACACAACCTTTAAATACGACTGGCGAACTTATCAGAAGAAAATTTTAGACAATATGGATGACTATCTGCATGATAATCATCTCCATATTTCGGCTCCTCCTGGTTCTGGGAAAACTATTCTTGGATTGGAAATAATGCTGAGACTCGGTGAGCCAACATTGATTGTTGCTCCCACGCTGGCGATCAAAAACCAATGGATTCAGAGATTTTGTGAGCTTTTTCTGGATACAGAAACTATTCCTGAATGGATATCTTCTGATATTAAAAAACCAGGAATTTTAACTGTTACCACTTATCAGGGTATTCATTCTGCCTCTGGTGTGGATGAACAAGACGAAGATCTGATAAAAAAAACTTCAAAAATCTCAGTTGCTGAAATTATTAAAAGGCTAGAGAAGCTGAAAGTGGGCACTCTTATTCTGGATGAAGCGCATCATTTGAAAAATGCCTGGTGGAGAAGTCTAATGGAATTGAAAAATAAGATTAGTCCTACAGTTGTTGCTCTTACTGCGACTCCTCCTTTTGATGTTTCTGGTTCCGAATGGCAAAAATATATTCAACTGAATGGACCTATTGATGTAGAGATTTCTGTTCCTGAATTGATGATTGAAGGAGATCTCTGCCCTCATCAGGATTTGGTTTATTTTACTTCACCCTCAAAAGAAGAGGAGAGAAAAATTGAATACTATCATCATCAGGCAGCTGCATTTTTCCAAGAAGTTCAAAATGATGATACATTATTTGAAGCTCTTGAACAGCATCCTGTGTACCTGAATCCTGCTTTACATTTGGAATGGATTTATGAAAATATATCATCATATACCTCTGGACTTGTTTATCTTCATTTCAGAGGAAAAGAGATTTCAGATATCCATTTTAGTATCATTGGAGATGAGCAAAATTATGTTCCTGAATTTGATTTCTTCTGGATGGAAGAACTTCTTGATTTTTATCTGTTATTGGATGGTATTAATTTTAAAAAATATGAAGATCACCGGACAGATCTAGGAAACAGACTCAGAAGATTGGGGTTTCTTGAACAAAGAACAATTAGTTTTTATAATAGTAAAAATGTAAATCAGATTCTTAATTCAAGTATTGGTAAGCTTCAAGGGATAAGGGAAATTGCAGATTTTGAATTTTCAGTTCTTAAAGAAGATCTCAGAATGGTAATTCTCACGGATTTTATTAAAAAAGAATATCTGAGCAATAGCACCGAGAATATAGTAAGTCTTGATAAGATTGGAGCGATTCCAATATTTGAAAAACTTAGAAGAGAAAATTCACAGAATAAAAAAATAGGAATTCTTACAGGTAGTTTGGTACTCATCCCTTCGAGTGCAAAGGATATGTTTGATCAACTTTGTGTAAAAAAGAGTATATCCGGAGTATCTTTTTCTGCACTTTCATATGATCAGAGTTATTTGATAATTAATCTTACAGATCAGATAAAGCATGATGTAGTTCATATAATAACTGATATTTTTCAATGTGGAGGAATTCAGGTCTTAATTGGCACAAAGTCTTTGTTAGGAGAAGGTTGGGATGCTCCCAAAATGAATAGTCTTGTGCTTGCCAGTTTTGTAAGTTCTTTTGTGCTCTCTAACCAAATGAGAGGAAGAGTTATCAGAACAGGTAAAGATAATGTAAACAAAACAGGAAATATCTGGCACCTGATATGTTTTGATTCTTATGATATTGATGGAGGACAGGATTTAAGCAATATAAAGAAAAGATTTAAAACTTTTGTCGGGATTTCCTACAAGGATGAGGCTACCATAGAAAATAATTTTGAACGGCTGAATATTAAAACGATAGAACGTAAAGAAGAATTACCAGAAATCAATCAGATATTTTTTGCATGGGCGAAAGATAGAACTGCCCTTGCTCAGCGATGGAAAACTGCTCTTGATAAAGGAAGTGTTTTGGTGGAAGAAATTGAGGTCCCTTTATTGAATATGACAGGTATGGACAAAATACGGATGGATTATCTGGGTAAAATGAGTGGGAGTTTTGCGAAAATAATGGTTTCTTCCCTATTGCTATTTTGGCAGGATCTTTTAATGGGGCTTCTAAGAAATATTGATGAAATTAAATCTATAAGAAGTTTTTCATTATTGGTTTCTCTATTTGGTATTGCAGGTATAGTTGTTTATGGCGGGAAACTATATAGATCTACAAAACAGTATTTAAGATGTAAAAATGTTGGAAGACAGCTTAGTTCCCTTGCTGAAATAATCCTATATGGCTTGATTCATGAGAAAGTAATCCGTACCTCTATTGAAAAACTTAGAATTGTAAGTTCTTCAGATAAAAATAAAAATGCATTTTGTTATCTGGATGGAGGAAGTCAATATGAAAATGCCCAGTTTATACAAACTTTACAGGAATTGGTATCACAAATAGATAACCCAAGATATCTATTGAAACAAAAAAGAGGTTTATTGTTTTTGGAAAAAGATATATATTATCCCATACCTGAAATTTTTGCAAAAAATAAAAAAAATGCAGAATTTTTTAAAAAACTATGGGATAAAATGATAGGGAAATCTGAGATGGTTTTTACAAGAACTATTGAGGGACGTAAAATCTTATTAAATTGAGATTCCAGGCTTTACTTAATAGAAACGGAAGGATAGAGCATCTCCACAAATGGACCCGATAAAATGACAAAATCCCTTCGTTAAAAGGGATTTGTCATTCATGAATTAGAATCTTTGTGGGATATGGAACTTATAAAATTTTCTGATATTAGTTTTTAATAACTTTGGTAGATTCTGTTGCTGTTTTAATAATATAAACCCCTTTTGGAAGTTCTGAAATATTAACCTCATTATTTCCTTTTTGAGTTTGAATAGTTTTCAGCAATTTACCATCCAGGTTGTAGATCTTAGCTTCACTTGCTTTTTCTGTTGTAATAGAAAGAGGTCCGTTGGTTGGATTAGGATAAACAGTCAGGTCTTTTTTGGTGCTTTTAGCTTCCGAAGTCCCCAGTACCAGATTGCTGTCTTTTACCCAGGTGAAAGCATCGAAGCCTACATATCGGAAGGCTCCGTTTGCTGTGATTTGTAACTCGTCAATCACAATATTTGAGTAATTCTGACCATTTAAGTTGGTAAGATCAATCAAAGTATATCCATTCGTGCTGCCTAAGCTTGTTGCAAATCCGGTTGTTTTTGTTTGGGTAAATTTTGTTACGCCACTTAGTTTTCCGGTTACAGTTAGTGTTCCCGCAACATTAAGATCCAGGTTCAACGCAGAAAGATACATCCAGAATCTGTTTACTTTAAACAAATTGGAAGTGGTTTTGATGCTGAATGACGGTGGGGATTGTGAGTTATTCGAATTGTCGATGTACCTGTTATCATTTGCTGTTCCACTCCAGCCGGTTCCCGGGAAATTACCCTGAATATCAAAAACACTTACATGTGAAATGATATTAAAGATGACTCCATTATCGGTGAAGCTTGTACTTCCGTGCGATTCCGTTTCAAATTGTTCTGTACTGGTCTGCCCGAATGAAAAAATTGAAATGAGCAGACTACAGATTGCTAAAAAAGTAGTGCTTTTCATGATGTTTTGTTTTAAATGTTAGGTGATGGTGTGGATATTAATCCCTTGGCGGATAAATACCTTCAACACAAATGATATAATTTAAGCCTAGGTAAGGAGGCATATTATTCAACGGTAAGCCTTGCCCTGTATAAGAAATACTTAACGGATTAATAGTTGTATCAGGGTTGGCATCATTCACGAAACTCGGTACTGCATTGAAATCTCTTCCCACCTGTGTTCCTGAAATGGCAATTGTTGAGGTAGCTGTAGGAGTAGATGAATTGGCATTTTTATTCGCTACTTTAAGCTGGAATCCGGCCCCTATGCTTGGGAGGTTCGATGATAAAAGAGTATTTTGTGTTGTACCGGATACGATTCCCAAAGGATAACTTTCGCCGGAGTTTACATTCCCTGCTCCCAAAGCCATACGTCCTTTTAAGTTAGGCAGGGCAAAAGTAGTGATACCGTCTCCACCGTAAGTTGTTCCTAAAATAGAAAATAAAGCAGAATTTCTTGAGATGCTTATTAAACTTCCATCACAAAACATCCAGCCTCTAGGTGCGAAATTTCCTGCAAATAATTTTACGATTCCAATGTACTCGTCCATGATAATATGTTTTTAGTTTTTAGATTTCTTACTCTTTTTACAGGCTTTTCAGATTCCGCCTTTTGGTTATTATTTCTTAGTTCAAAGGAACAATTAATAAAAGGCAGGTACTAGAGTAGAAAATACCAAATTAAAAACTCCGTATTTCTACGTAATAATGTCCTGAATTTTGCGGATTCGGAAAAGAAAATTTATACTTTAAGTTTCTCTGAACGAGCTGTATTTCGTATTTTTGTAAGAATCCAATAAAAATAAAAATGAGCGAATTTGTAGCATCAGAAATTAAAAATAATATTGCCGAAATCAGTTTCGGAACACCTAAAAGTAATTCTCTTCCAGGAGCAATTTTGGAAAAACTGGCAGAAACTATCCTTGAGGAAGGGGCAAAAGAAGAAGTGAAAGCTATTTTAGTGAAAAGTGCAGGTGAGAAGGCTTTCTGTGCAGGAGCAAGTTTTGATGAACTTTTGGCAATTGAGGAACTTGAAGCTTCCACACAGTTTTTCGGAGGTTTTGCCAAAGTTTTAAATGCAATGAGAAACTGTGGTAAAATTGTTGTGGTAAGAGTACAGGGAAAAACTACCGGCGGAGGAGTAGGGATTGCCTGCGGGGCAGATTATTGTTTTGCTACTAAAGACTCGGCTCTGGCACTTACAGAAATCAATCTTGGAATCGGCCCTTTTGTAATCGGCCCTTATGTTGAAAGAAAAATAGGTAAGTCACAATTCTCCGCAATGGCCATTGATGCAGAGTTCAGATCTGCTGAATGGGCTGAGCAGCATAATATTTACCATTCGGTTTCAGATACTATTGAAGAAATGGATGAAAAGCTGGAGAAATTTTTACAAACTTTAGCATCCAGAAGCAGTGATGCCTTAGCATTAATTAAAAAAGTTTCATGGGAAGGAACAGATCATTTCAATGAATTGATGCCGGCAAGAATTCACATGAGTGCAAGTCTTATTCTTGAAGATTCTGCAAAGAAAAATATTGAGTCTATTAAAGAAAGGTTAAGAGTGAAGTAATTTTTCCCTTTATCTGCTAAACAACGAAATTCCAATTCAACATATATCCGGAGAAACACTTTTTTTCTCCGGATTTTTTATGTTGCATTGAATCATTGTTTTACGTTCAAATTGTTTTGTCTTAATTTTTTTGTTGTTAAATATGGGTTTTTGTTATTTTGATAGCTGTTTTTATTTCGAATTTACACCGATTTAACTGTTTTTAAGTGAATATCGTGTTTTTAAAAAACTAAATTATCTTAGTTTTAATATATTTTTTTAATAGATACTAAAGTGTTTATTAAAATTTTCAATTGTTTGCATTTAATTAGTTAAAACTTTGTTTTTATTGTATTTTTAATAATTTTTATTACATATATTTGCCTTTATACTGTTAAAATTTGTTAAATATGAAAATCAAGTTAATGTTAAGTGCTGCTGTGCTGTTCTTCATAGGAGGGCACATGGTAGAAGCCCAAAAGGTAAAACGGGATACAATACCTCAGGATACTAAGATTGATGAAATTGTTGTAGTTGCTTACGGAAGTCAGAAAAGAGAAACAATGGTTGGCTCCAATACTGAAGTTAAAGCAAAACAATTTGCTGATCGTCCAATAACAAGTATTGGGCAGGCATTGGATGGTGCCAGTGCTGGTGTGAAAGTAAGTACCGGAACTGGGCAACCGGGAAGTTCACCAAGTATTCAGATCCGTGGGATAGGCTCCTATGGAATTACAACAAACCCTTTATATGTAGTAGATGGGACTATATATACCGGTTCTCTTGCTGCTATCAATCCCAATGATATTGCATCTTACAATATTCTGAAAGATGCTGCTTCTACTTCTTTGTATGGTTCCGCAGCTGCTAATGGTGTTGTTTTGATTACCACAAAATCAGGGAGAAAAGGAAAAGATGCATTCAACTTTAGTATGAGTACCGGAGCGGTAGGAAGATCAATCCCGGAATATGACAGAGTGAACGTTCATCAATATTATCCTCTTATCTGGGAGTCAATAAGAAATGGTAGAATGACCTCAATACCCGGTACAACTTTAGCTGATGCCAATGCTTATGCTACAGCACAGTTGATTTCCGGAGTTTTAAAAACCAATGTTTTTAATGTTCCCGATAATCAGTTAGTTGTCAATGGTATTTTGAATCCAGATGCTAAACTTAAATATACAGATTTAGACTGGCAGAAGCCTTTGATGAATACAGGTTTCAGACAGAACTATGAATTGAATTACAGTGGTGGAAGTAATACTACGACATATTTTTCTTCAGTAGGATATACCAATGAAACAGGATATCTTATCAAGTCAGATTTTGAAAGATTTACGGCAAGATTAAAAGTAGATTCTCAAGTTAAAAGCTGGTTAAAACTAGGAACAAGCATCAGTGGGGTATCTTCCAACGGAAACAATTCTGTTGAAGGTGTGGATAATAATTCTGCTTATATCAATCCATACAGATGGACAAGAACGATGGGGCCAATCTACAGCCCTTATGCTCATGATCCAAATACATTTGCTACACTGTATGATGCTGCAGGGAATATTGTGTATGATGCCGGAAGTGCCAGAGGTGCTGATGCAGCGGCGGGAAGAAATGTAATTCAGGAAACGCTTTTGAATAAAGATCTATCTAAAAATTACTATATTATTTCCAGAGCATATGCTGAGATCAAAGTAGATCCATATCTTACTTTGTCTACCAATGCAGGGTATGATATCAGAAATAACAGAAGAAGTACCTATGGAAATAAAATTATTGGTGATGCGGCTCCCGGAGGTTCAGCAGAAAAATTTAGTTTTACCGAACAAACCTTTACCTGGAATCAGCTCCTGAATTATAAAAGAAAATTTGGAGACCATAATTTTGAATTTCTTTTAGGGCATGAAAACTACAAATTCATGTATGAATACCTATATGGATATAAAAAAGGTCAGATCGTAGATGATAATGACGAACTGGTAAACTTCGTTACTCCATCAACGCTTACCTCGCGTACAGACAATTACAGAAAGGAAGGGGTCTTTTCGAGATTGAATTATGATTATAAATCAAAATATTTACTTTCAGGATCTATCCGCTGGGATGGTTCGTCCAGATTCGCCAAAGATGTAAGATGGGATTCATTCTGGTCTCTTGGTGCAGGATGGAGACTGAAAGGAGAAGAGTTCTTAAGTAATTCTAATCTTATCAGTGAATTGAAATTAAGAGGATCGTATGGTGAAGTAGGAAATGATAGAACAGATAGTTATTATATGTATAAAAGTACTTATACTTTAGGGTATAATAATGCTCAGGAACCTGGGATTTTATTCGGTTTTTTAGCAGATCCATCAATTACCTGGGAGACTAACAAGCAAACCGATGTCGGGATTGATTTCGGATTCTTAAACAACAGAATTACAGGGTCGGTAGAATATTATAACAGAGTAACTGAAGATCTTATCTTCCCTGTCCCTCTTCCTGTTTCTGCGGGTGTTCCGGATAATACGATCAGCCGAAATGTTGGGACAATGTACAACCGTGGATTTGAATTCACTGTTAATGCTGATATTATTAAAAACCAAAATTTTACGTGGAATATTAATGCGAATGCATCAACACTTAAAAACCAGATTACAGAACTTTCCAATGGAATAACGGAAATTATTAACGGAACTAAAAAGATTTCTGTAGGACATTCAGTGTATGATTATTGGCTAAGACAGTGGTATGGTGTGGATCCTGCAGATGGTTCTCCTTTATTCCTTGTTGCCGACGCGTATGTAAATACAACAGCCGCTGATATAAGAACAGTGAATGGCCAAAAAGTTACCACCAATTTCAATAAAGCAAAATATGACTATTCTGGCACAGCGATTCCTGACTTGTTCGGAAGTTTTGGAACTACAATTACCTATAAACAATGGTCATTATCTGCAATGTTTACCTATCAGTTAGGTGGAAAGACGTACGATTCCAACTATGCTGCTTTGATGTCCAGCTACTCACAAGGAGGAGCTTTAAGTACCGATATTCTGGATAGATGGACAACTCCGGGACAAATCACAGATATTCCTGCATTGAACTCTTCAACGTATACGAGTTCGAATGCTGGTTCATCAAGATGGTTGATAAGTTCAGATTTTCTTACATTCAGACAGGCTACTTTAAGTTATAGCTTTACTCCTGAAACTTTATCTCAGCTTGGGGTTTCAGGATTAAGAATCCTTATTTCCGGCGAAAACTTATGGAGTAAAACAGCAAGAAAAGGATTAGAACCTGCTCAGGCTTTTAATGGAACAACCACCAATAGATATACTCCGGCGAGAGTAGTGACTATTGGATTTAATGTATCTTTTTAAAAAATTTAATAATGAAAAATATCGTAAAACAATATATGAAGTGGGCTGTTGTGCTTTCAGTCCTTACGGGAATGGCTTCATGCCAGAGTGATTATCTTGAGACAGATCCTACCACTGCAGCTTCAGAAGAAGCGGCTTATTCAAGTGCTGCCAATCTTATGGCTATTGTAAATGGTATGCATAGAGATATGTACTACAGACAAAGTGATCAAGGGCAGAATGGTCAGGGTGGAATCATGATTATAATGGATGCTTTAGCAGATGACCTTGTTTTTCCATCTACAGGAAATGGCTGGTATGTCTCAGCTGTAAGATGGCAGGATCAGGTAAATGATAATGCTTCCAATGATCTTTATCCTTACCAGTTTTATTATGCATTGATCAGAAACGCGAATATGGTTATTGCTAATGGTCCTTCAGTTCCTGCACCTACTGCAACTGATGCAGCTACCATTAAAACAGCCATTGGTGAAGCATATGCGTTCAGAGCGTTCTGTTATTATATGCTGGTTCAGATTTATGGAAAAAGATATGTACCGGGTACGAACAATACTCAGCTTGGCGTTCCTATCAGATTGGTGGCTAATGAAGTACCTCTGGCAAGAAATACGGTAGAAGAAGTATATACTCAGATCAATAAAGACCTAGACGAGGCTGCAGCCAGACTTGGAAGTACAAGAGCTACGAAATCTCATTTTAACGATAAAGTGATTTTGGGACTCAGAGCCAGAATAGCATTAACGCAAGGGAATTATGCTGTGGCTATAACTGCGGCTCAATCCGCTCGTACAGGATTTCCATTGATGGATAATGCCACTTACACTGCAGGCTTTAATAATTTGGCAGGCAATGGTGAATGGATGTGGGGAGCTACAATCATAGCAGATCAGGGGGATACGTTTTCAAACTTTGGAGCGTATATGTCAAGAAACTTTAATTCTACGAATATTCGTCAGGCTCCAAAAGCGATTAACAGTAAATTATTCCTTTCATTCCCATCTACAGATGTAAGAACTAAGAATTTTGATCCAACAGGAGCGCATACAGCTCTGGCTTTACCTTCAACATATTCTAAATTCCCTTATACAGGTCAGAAATTCCTTGCAGCAAGTCAGGCAGACAGTAGAGTAGATGTTCCTTATATGCGGTCTGCAGAAATGTACCTTATTGAAGCAGAAGCTTTGGCTAGATCTGGAAACGAAGCTGGTTCTAAAGCTGTTTTTGATGTATTTGCAAAAAACAGAAATCCTTCTTATACTGGTGCTACAACAACAGGAGCAGCTTATATCACTGAAATTCTTAACAGCAGAAGGCTTGAATTTTGGGGTGAAGGTTTCAGATTCTTGGATCTGAAAAGATTAAACCAAGGTTTAGATAGAACAGGAGCTAATCATTCTTCTGTAGTGACCAATAATTTAATGACAGTAGCTAATACAGACTTACGTTGGGAATTCCTGATACCAAGAGCTGAGATCAATGCTAATCCATTAATTGTTCAGAATCCATTATAACACGTACAAATTTTAATATATTATGGAGAACCTGGCTTTGGCTGGGTTCTCTTTTTTTATTTCTATGTGTTGGCAAAAACGATGAGGTTTCCAGAAAAAATATTTCCAGAATTTTTAAAAAAAACTTGGAAGATTGAAAATAAATCATAACTTTGTAATTCAAAGTTCTTTTTATGGATTCAAAAAACTATCACGAAGACTTATCCCATATCCGTTCTATGATGGAGCGTTCTTCCAGGTTTATTTCGCTAAGTGGTCTATCCGGAGTGGTTGCAGGTTTAACGGCCATTATTGGTGCTGTATATGTATACTGTGTTTTTCAGAGGGAAGGAATCAGTTATTTTGATGGAGACAGGAATATTTTAGGCCCTGCCCTGGTTAAAGAGCTTGTCCTGATTGGTATTGTTATTCTGGTAATTGCAATCCTCAGCGGTTATCTTTTTACAGCTCATAAAAGTAAAAAGAAAGGTTTGAAGATCTGGGATGCTACAACAAAGAGACTTTTGGTTACCTTTGCAGTGCCTTTGGCAGCAGGTGGTGTCTTTTGCCTTGCGCTTCTTTATCATCATCTTTTTGTTTTCATTGCTCCGGCTACGCTTATTTTTTATGGATTGGCTCTGGTAGCCGCAGAACGATATACATTAACGGATGTAAAGTATTTAGGATATCTTGAGATTATTTTGGGACTTATTTCTTTGTTCTTTTTAGGATGGGGATTGCTGTTCTGGGCCATTGGTTTTGGTGTTCTGCATATTGTGTATGGATTGATCATGCATAAGAAGTATAAATAATGAATGAGATGTGGTTTTGCTATTGAGTAGTGAAAATCGGAATAATAATCAAGCATATTGCATTTTAGCAGTGTTTCAGAATAAAGATAAAGTAAAATGATCAAAATAAATCAGCTCAATAAAGAATTCGAAAGCCGTGTAAGACTGGGAATAATGTCCGTTCTTATGGTTAACGACTGGGTTGATTTTTCTGAAATGAAAAGCCTGCTCGAAATTACAGACGGAAATCTTGCCAGCCACAGCAATGCGCTGGAAAAAGCAGGCTATATCGAAGTAAAGAAAGAATTTGTCGGGAAGAAACCTAAAACGTCTTATCGTGTTACACAGAGCGGAAGGCAGGCGTTTAATGAGCATTTAGATGCACTTGAAAAATTATTGGGGCGATAGTCCTATATTTTTTTGAAAATTAACTTTGAATTACAAAGTACTTTATATATTTAAACTAAATAAAATGATGACACAGAAACAAAAAACAATCGCCATTTATGCCCTTCCATTGGCTTTACTCAGTATTCCCTTGGTTGGCAATCTGTTTTCTAAGGAAGTGAACTGGTCAGAAGCAGATTTTCTTATTGCGGGAACTTTGCTTTTTACAACCGCTTTTCTGATCAATATGGTTAGAAATAAAATCAAAAAGCAAAGTCAGAGAATGATGATCTGCATTCTCATATTGCTGGCTCTGGTACTTATCTGGTGCGAATTAGCAGTAGGAATCTTCGGAAGCCCGTTTGCGGGAAGCTGATCAACCTTTTTTATTTAAACCTTGAAATAATGAAAGATCAAAAAATTATATACTTCGGAAGATTCATATTCGGATTATTCTTTTTAGCCGGAAATATCTGTCTTTTCGGATACATTCTAACAAAAGAATATTGGTTTGCAGACTCAGGATTTCTACTGATTACTTATGGAACTGTATTCAATGTTATTGTCCTATCAGTTTTGTTGATATATGCTGCTGCAGACCGGTCTGCAAGTAAAGCCTGTTTACAGTCGGCGGGGTTAATTCTGATCAATATACCCATAGCTATACTTTATACCATAATAGGATGCAATCTTGTTATTTTTAATTAATTCACTATGAAAAAAATACGTGTTCAGTTTCTGCTTTTTGTATACGATAAAACTCAAAAATTATACAGAAAATATTTCAAAAAGAAAAAAAGACAGTGGCAGTTCAATGAAAAACAACTGCTGGAGTTTCAGGAAGATTCTTTAGGCCGAAAACAGGGAGAATTTTATAGAAAACACGGTTTTTCGATGATCCCCAAAATGGAAAATCATGATGTACACCATCTGATTACCGGTTGTGGAACGAGCTTCGAAGATGAAATTGCCATGCAGTATCTGCTCCTTGGAAACGGTAAACTCAATGCACATCTGCTGGCCGCAATCGTATTGGGAACAATTATCCTGCCTGAGTATGCGAAAATTTATATCAAAGCGTATAAAAAGGGACAAAATATGAGAGCCTTTCATCACTGGGATTTTGAAGAGCTGCTATGGCAGAATTATGAGCATGTGAAAGATTTTATTCAACAGAAAGAAACGATAGTTCTTCATTAAAACTGATAACAGGAAAATAAAGGTCAGCCCGTTGGGCACAAAATGCTTTAAACGTTAAATAATTAACCTCATGAAAACACATCATTATATATTTCTTACAGCCATTCTCTTTGTCATCGTCTTTTATGATCAGGAGTTGGGGCTTAATCTTGGAATTCTTGGAATTGTTTACGCATTATTAACACTTTTCAGGACACCTGCAAAAAATAAAACAGGAATACTATATGGTCTTTTTGCGACAAGTATTCTTTCCAGCATTGCATTTGCCTGGTTTGGAGATTTTACATCCTTTATCGCAGTGGTGAGCTCGCTTCTCTTGCTGGGATATAAATCAAAGAACAGAAGGCTGAAGATTCTCTTTTTAATTCCGGTTTTTATCGTGAATAGCTGTACTTCGTTCTGTCGTTTTTTTAGCTTTGATGAATGGCTGCCTAAGAAAAATTTTTCAGGATTTTGGCAAAAGACATTGGCTTTCTTTTTGATTCCGCTGGTGTTGGTTTCCATTTTCTTTGGAATATATTCTGCAGGAAGCGACCATTTTGCAGCCCTTTTCACAGATTACGAACTGGATATTAATCTATGGCAGGTATTCTGTCTCTCTGTGCTGGGATTCTTTATTGCCTTTAATTACTGGAATTATGCGGTGGAAAAGTTAATCTATAAAAACAATCATGTTCTGGATAACGAGTTCCGCAAAGAATCCCGGATTCCCAAAGCTACTTATTCCTTCCTTGATCTTGATGCAGAAAGAATAAGCGGAATCATTTCTTTTGTCTTGCTGAATGTTTTATTGGTATTCTTTATTATTACCTATAATTATGAACAGTTTTATGAAGCTGTAAAAACACCTGTTCAGCTTTCAGAAGAAACCCATGAGAGAGTAAACGCTGTTATTATGTCTATTGTCATGGCAATTCTTGTGATTATGTTTTATTTTAAATCAGGATTTAATTTTGATCCGAAAGCAGGTTCACTTAAACTATTAGCCAAAATATGGATTTTTCTCAATGCTGTTCTTGTTATTTCCGCAGCCCTTAAAAATTATGAATATATTGTTTATTATGCATTTACCTATAAAAGACTAGGTGTATTTGCTTTCCTGCTTTTATCACTGATCGGTCTTGTTCTGACTTATATTAAAATTCAAAAGCAAAAAAGAAATATTTTCCTTGTTAATACAATGATCTGGTATTTTTATGGAACTGTCCTCGTGTGCAGTTACTTCAACTGGGGTGGTTTTATTACTTCTCAGAATATGAAACGAAAGGATTTTGCGGTCAATTATCATGTAACGTCTATCAACTTCAGTGAAAAAGCACTTCTTAAATATGCGGATGAAAAAAATGATGAGAAACTTAAAAAGACCTTGCAGGATAAGGTGAAAAACGAAACATCCAAAAACTTTCTTTCAAAGATTTTATATTATCAGACTATAAAATAAAAGATCATGAAAAACTTTGTAGAACCCTCAAGATTTAAAATTAATGTATTGTTGATAATGATGACCATATTCTGTTTCAGTCTTTCTGCTTTCAGATACTATATCAGTGATACAAAAGTGTTTTTATTTCTCAACTGGAACCTCTTTCTGGCGTGGATTCCTTTATTATTAAGTTCTTTTGTTCTTGCTTTTAATATCAGAAGTAAAATCTCGCTGGTCTTTATTATTATAATCTGGATTTTGTTCTTTCCCAATTCTCCCTACATTCTGACAGATCTTTTTCATCTCAGAGCAAGAAATTCAATCCCGGTCTGGTATGATCTCATTGTGATTCTTTCTTTTGCATGGACCGGCCTGATCTGCGGATTTATTAGCCTTAATGATATTGAAAAACGACTTTCTGATTACGGGAAAAAAAATAGTATCAATGGAATTATTGTATTTTTTCTTTTCATGAGCAGCTTTGGAGTTTATCTTGGCCGTTTTCTGAGATGGAACAGCTGGGACGTACTTAATAATCCTTTCGGCCTGTTCTCTGATATTGTAGTGAGATTTATTTATCCGATGGAATATACCAAAACATGGGGTGTTACTCTTTTGATGGGAATTATGCTCAACTTTATGTACTTTACATTTAAATGTGCGGGCATTAGTGAAGAAAAAGAATTGAAGCCGGGAAACAAATCATTAAACGGATTGGAACAGTTTTAGCATTTAAATGAGCTCAGCATAATCAATGTTGATCTATTCTTAAAATAATTATTATGAAAAAAAGCTTATTGTTAATTCCTTTGATTATTGTTGCCTGTAAAAAAGATCCTGCTGTGACAAACGTTCCGGAGAAGGATTCTACAGTGGTAACAGAAATGCCGGATTCTGTGGTAAAAACAGATTCTGCAGCATTAAGAAAGAAAGACTCCATTATTAACAATGCTCCGGCCACTAAGGAAGTTCTGCGAAAAGGGGTAATGAGAAATGAAAAAGACGGACAGATCATAAGAACGGCGGATGCTAATCAGCTGCCTTTTACCATTGGAGAAGAATTTACAAAAGATGATCAGGATTTTATTTTAAAACTGACCCACTACGACCGCCCGAACATCAAAGCAAAAATTTCTACCAAAGAAAAGGACTTCAATATCCGGTTCAATCAGATCAGACTTCCAAACGGAAATTATGACGGGCCTTTCGGAAGAGAAATCACCTATGATACTCCCGGAAAAGGTGAAATATGGCTGATTATCGGGAAAAGTAACATGGCTTCCGGAAATACAAAAGGAAGTTTTACGGTAACGGTGGAATAAAATTCAATCAATTTGGTACAATTTCTGCAAACTAACCTTTAAGTTTAAAATTTAAAAATTATGAAAAATATAGTTCTAACAGCAATGGCCGCTTCAGCTGTACTCGTAAGTTGCGGAACCGTACAGTCGCTGGTTCAGAATACATTTCCATACACAACGAATGTTTTGGTGTCTACGGGAGTTCCTGCAGATAAAGAAGTTTCTTCCACTGCAACAGCTACCAATGTACAGACCTGGTTCGGAGGAAATAACAATGCAAAGATTAAAGACGTAAGAATTTCAGATGCGAAAATCTCTGTAGCTTCTCCGTCAGGAGGAAATCTGAGTGCTTTTAAAACTGTGAAAATATACGTTTCATCCAACGGAACAGGAGAAAGACTCATCGCTTCGCGCTCCAATATTTCCACCAATTCTTCCAGCTTAAATCTTGATCTTAATGATACCGGATTTCTGGATGAAATTGTAAAAAGTTCTGGTTTAACAGTAAGAACAGTGTACGAGCTGAAAAATCAGACCTCTTCAGATATGAACATCAAAGTAGCGCTGAATTTCAGCAGTGTTCCTGCACAATAAGTGCATAAAAAATACTATCTAAAAACCCTCTTGCAGTATTCTGTAAGAGGGTTTAATGTGAAGTAAAATGTATATAAAATCTTATTTTAGAGTTTTGTTAATTTCTCAACAACCCTTCTCTGTCCTTCATTAATATTAATAATATACTGACCTGTCGGCAATTGTGAAATATCAATTTTCTCATTTGGTAAAACTGAATTTTTGATAACCGTACGACCCTGAAGATTAATAATCTCTACATCCAGTTTTTTATTTTCACCGCTTTGAATAGCGATAGAGCTGCTGGACGGGTTAGGGTAGATTTTAACTTCCAATGCAGGCAAAGCTGTAACAGGTGTTGCCAATTTACTTTCCAGCTGAAGAATCGCATTCTTCACATTGGGAAGAGGCCCGATCTTTTGGCCGGTCACAGTTCCTCCCTGAGGAATCCCCGTTGAAATTAAAAGGTTTTTCATCGCTGAAGGGGTTAAGTACTGACCTGTAGTCTGACGATAGTAAGACTGGATCAAAATTGCCGCAGAAGATACCACCGGCGTAGCAGAACTGGTGCCGCTGAAATAATTATAGGTTCTGTTGTTATCATTGTCATATTTCGCATAAGACCCATAACCTGCTGCCATCACGCTGCTTCCCCAGCCCTGTACATCCACTCTGTTTCCATAAGTACTGAAACTTAATTTTGAATGGGTAGTATTGGGAGATCCTGCTCCTACAATGATAGCTCCGCTGTTTCCTCTTGCAAGATAGGTAGCATAAAAAGGGTCATCCAGGTTCTGATTCCCGTTACCTGCCGCTGCGATAATAATGATTCCTGAATCAGTAGCAGCTTTGGTAAGATCCCAGATTACTTTATCATATTCTGCAGGACAATATTGCCCGTCTTTTCCGCCAGTCTGCATTTCATATAAAATAATATCGCCCGCCTGAGAAGCGTTGATGGATCTGCTCACGGCAGAAGCTCTGTTATAACCTACAGTTGTCCATTCCATGTATCCTTTTATTTCAGAAGTATTGTAGGCTGCACCTGTAAGACCAATATTATCTTTTACAGAACCTAAAATACTTACTACTGCCGTTCCGTGATCACGGTAATTATTATTGGCCAGCCCGGCATTCGGAGAATATCCCGGTTCCAGTTGTATGGAGTTTTGATTAGACAGCATCTCGTGAGTTTTATAGAAGCCATATTCTACATCCCGCACACGGATATTCTGTCCTGTGATTCCTCGGGACCATGCATATTTGGCGTTGATTCCCGGATTGTCATTCAGGTAGGTCTGCAGGCTTTCCAGATCAGGAGTTGCTACAAAAGCATTTACCAAAGGTGGTTCGATAGGTTCGGCACTCATTACGGAAACATATTCTATTTCAGGAAAGCTCTCCAGGGTATGGATGATTTTTTCTGAGGCTTCTTTATTTTGCAGAGGAATATCAGCCTTATAAATTCTTTTCAGTTTTTCCACAGATTCCGTGGAATTTCCGATAGCCTTGCTGTTTCTGGCCATTTCATCAAGTTTGCTGTCTGTGAAGTCCAGATCATACTTGAATGCGATGTGATTTTCTCTTGAAAATCTTTCCAGATCAGCGTTTCTGCTGAAGGCTGTTTTTTCTGAATTGATGCCTTTTGAAAAGCAAACATAAATAATTGAACTTTGTTCAGTAGCCATTTTGGGCTGGCTGTCCTGCCCGAATGACAGAGTAGAACAGAACGCAAACAATGCGAAAAGGTTGATTTTTGTTTTCATACAATTTTGTTAAATGGTTGTAAATCAGTTTTGATTTATACCAAAAATAATAATAAAATGAAAACAAATCACGTTTTTGTGAATTTATTTTTGCATTTTGAGTCCTGCCTTTTGTATAAAGGATTTCTTTGCTTACAAAAAATAAACCTGCCAGGTTTAAAAAGGACTATTGAGTACCCGTGTATCAAAAAAATCCGTCTCAATGTATTGAAACGGATTGCGTTATATAGAACTTTTGTCTTTTTCTGTTTAACTTTTAGTAATAGAATCCATTACAATAGTTACCGGCCCGTCATTGATCAGGGACACTTTCATATCGGCCCCAAAGATTCCGCTTTCGGTTTTTAATCCCGATTTGGCTATTTCTTCCTTAAAATAATCAAAAAGCGGTACAGCTTTATCCGGTTTTGCTGCCTTTATGAAAGAAGGTCTGTTGCCTTTTTTATAATCTGCAATTAATGTAAACTGGCTGATGCAAAGAATTTCTCCTGAAATATCCTTCACAGAAAGATTAAGCTTGTCATCTTCATCACCAAAGATTCTAAGGTTTAAAACCTTCTGTACAAGCCAGTCTGCATCAGCTTTTTCATCATTTTCATCTATACCTGTCAGCAGCATAAGCCCTTTCCCGATTTGACCTACAATTTTTCCATCTACTTTTACATTGGCTTCAGAGACTCTTTGTATAACGATCTTCATCTTATAATTTTAATAATAAACATTTAAGGTTTTACTTGCCGCATCGTAACTGTAAGGATAGGTTTTAGGCGGCAGAGACGTTTTTGCGCCTGATTCCGGCTGTCCGGTACTTAAAATCCATCTGGTATTATCCTCAGGACATATAATGGCAATATTATCTTTTACTTCAAGAGTTGTATTGCTACCAGGACATATATGCGGAGCATTTCTGTCATAGACTTTAAATCCGTTAGCTGTCCGGACAATAATCAACCCTCTGGTTCCTGACTGTTGCTCGTTCACATAAATCCAGCCGTTGATATTGTTCAAAACATAGTAAGCAGGCAGGTTTAAATTAAGTGATACATTGATAGGAACATTGGGAAAGCAGTTGACGGTATCTTCTCTGCTTCCACATGAGTTTATGGTTAAATTACTGAAAATCAATAAACTGAAAATGGATAAGATTGAAAAAGTTTTTTTCATTTCAATTTAAATTTTTATATATTTGTAAAAATTAAACGATTACAACACGAAAACATTGTCCGGCAAATGTCGGATTATTTTTTTATACTAAAACTAAATTTTGAAAATTATGGCAAGCTATGTAACTAAGGAGGGCCTAGAGAAAATGAAAGCTGAGCTGGAACAGTTGGAAACTGTGGAGAGACCAAAAATTACTCAGCAGATCGCAGAAGCAAGAGATAAAGGAGATTTATCGGAAAATGCAGAATATGATGCGGCTAAAGAGGCTCAGGGGATGCTTGAAATGAGAATTTCCAAGCTGAAAGATGTTATTTCTACTTCTAAAATTATAGATGAAAGCCAATTAGATACTTCAAAAGTTTCAATCTTAACAACAGTGAAACTTAAAAATAATGCTACCAAGCAGGAGCAGGTATTTACATTGGTACCGGATAATGAAAGCGACCTGAAGACAGGGAAGATTTCTGTGAACACACCTATCGCAAAAGGTCTGTTAGGAAAAGCTATTGGTGAAACTGCTGAAATTACTTTACCCAACGGAAACAAACTGTCTTTCGAAGTATTAGACATTTCTTTATAGTCTGATATCCCTTTCTATTTCTAAACTTCTAAATATCTAAACCCAAACTTCTGATAAAATGAGCACTATATTCACGAAAATCATTAATGGCGAAATTCCCTCTTATAAGATTGCAGAAAATGAAAACTTTATTGCATTCTTAGACGCAATGCCTTTGGTGAAGGGACATACTTTAGTTGTACCTAAAAAAGAAGTGGATTTGATTTTTGATCTTGAAAGTGAAGAATACAAAAACCTTTGGGGATTTGCCCAAGAGGTAGCCAAGAAGATCAAAACTGCAGTTCCATGTGTGAGAGTAGGAGTAGCAGTGGTGGGACTTGAAGTTCCTCATGCGCACATCCATCTGATTCCTTTAAATAAGATGGAAGATATGAATTTCAGAAATGAAAGATTAAAATTAACGAACGAAGAATATACAGAGATTCAACACTCAATTATGAATTCTTAACAACCAGAAAATCGTAAAAAAGTAATTTTTTACGATTTTCTTTAACATATACATATATATTATATCATATGAACTCAAACCAATGTTCTTTCTGCGGCAGAAAAAGAAATGAAGTACAGATGCTGATTTCCGGGCAGAATGGTTTTATTTGTGAAAATTGTATAGAGCAGGCACATGCGATCGTAAAAGATGGTGCATCCAAAACAGGATATTCACCTGCAGACAGCATGGATGAGCTTAAAAAACCAAAAGAGATCAAAGAATTCCTTGATCAGTATGTGATTGGACAGGATCAGGCAAAAAAGCAGCTTTCAATCGCTGTATATAATCATTATAAAAGATTACTTCACGCCCAGGACGAAAACAGGGAGGTGGAGCTTGAAAAATCAAATATTATCATGATAGGGGAAACCGGAACAGGTAAAACCCTTTTGGCAAAAACGATTGCCAGAGAGCTTAATGTTCCTTTCTGTATCGTAGATGCTACTATTTTAACAGAAGCTGGATATGTAGGAGAAGATGTTGAAAGTATCCTTTCAAGACTTCTTATGGTGGCAGATTATGATGTGGAAAAAGCTGAAAAAGGAATCGTTTTCATTGATGAGATTGATAAAATTGCCAGAAAATCAGACAATCCAAGTATTACAAGAGACGTTTCCGGAGAAGGAGTACAGCAGGGATTGCTGAAACTACTGGAAGGAAGTATTGTGAATGTTCCGCCGCAGGGAGGAAGAAAGCACCCGGATCAGAAATACATCCAGGTTAATACTCAGAACATCTTATTTATTGCAGGAGGAGCTTTTGACGGAATCAAAGAAATCATCGAAAGAAGAATGAACAAGCAGGCCATCGGGTTCAGCTCTGAAAAAATCAATAAAACAGACGAAGACGAATATATATTAACAAATATTAATGCAATTGATCTTCGTACTTTCGGATTAATTCCCGAACTTTTAGGAAGATTTCCAATCATCACTTACCTCGATAAACTCACCAAAGAGACCCTGGTAAGAATCATGAAGGAACCTAAAAACTCTATCGTGAATCAATTTGTGGAACTTTTTAAAATGGATGGCACAAATTTGGTTATTACAGACGGAGCCATTGAAAAAATCGTAGAAGAAACTATTGAAAAAGGGCTAGGTGCAAGAGGCCTTAGGGGGACCACCGAAAAAGTTCTAGAAGACTACATGTTTTCAATAGGAGAGGAGAAAGATATCATCTTAAATGAAGATAATGTTTTGATTAATAGATAAAAAATTTTTTTTTTAAGAAAAATAATAATACCTTTGCGGGTGAAGATTGTATTAACACACAAATAATTTATACAATGAGAAAAAGTTTATTTGCTATAGGTCTTTTAGCAATTAGTTATTCTGTTCAGGCGCAGATACTATGTCATGTTGACACTAATGCTAATATGTATGTGAGCGAAGGCACCCTAGTTTATAGCGGTGGAGGTGTACAAACAAAGGGTAATGGCCTTTTGGACGTGCATGGAAATATCATGGTTGTAGGATCTGGTACGGATCTCTTAAAAACAATTGATGCCAGCGGTGCTGATAAGACTGATGGCGGAAATATCATCTTAAGACTTAATACCCCTGCTTCTTTTGCTACTTCCACGTATGGCCAGCTGTACATCGATGGGCTATCCCAGTCCAACATTACGGGTATTGTAACCAAAGAATACAGAACTACAAGTAATGGTAGTGGTAATTATTTCCAACAAGTTGCTTTGCCTTTCTATGGTAAAGCTTTAAGCTCATTATCTACTGAAGTTGGTAAGACTTTCAATACGAGTAGATACAGCAATCCAATTCTTAAGTGGGACAACGCTAATGCAGTTTCTGCACATTTTACAAATTTGGCAACGACAACTACTGATGGTCCGGGATATTATATGCTGAAAGTTACCAATAATGATTGGAATCCAAGCACACCTGCAACCGGAACAGTATTCAATATTAACGGGAAGCCATATGCTCCGTTAGCTGGAACTGTAACATTGCAGAATGGAGGAAAATCTAACTTGGGACCTTCTAATGTAGTATTCGGAGCTGGTGGTAACGCTGTGAATTCTTACAACGAAAAGTACAACACTTATTTAGATGACAGTTTTGAGTTTACTACAAGCGCATGGGCTGGAACATTTGGACAAAACTGGTATCAGTTTGGTAACCCATTCCTTACCAATTTAGATTTATCTAATATCGGATATACTGAAAGTGTTACCGGATCAGATGGAAATGCTGTAAAAAATATCTGGGGTATTGAATATAACCCGGGTACTGTTGTTACACTTCCTGGTGGTTCTACTTATGCTACAGGTGCTCAGGTGGTTACTTTTGTTACTACAGGTGATGGTGTTGCTCCAGCTGTTGGAGATGTAGATAATGTAGTAATGAAACCTATGCAGTCATTTAAAATAAAGTTAAGAGACAATACAGCTCAGACTTTAGATTTTAATACACTGAGAAGATTCAAATCAACAGCAAGAGCAGCAGGTACTCCTAACGGTGTAAATGCAGCCAGAATGGCTGGTAAAGGTACAAACAGTACAGTGAAACAGCTTGGGGTAATCGGTCTTGATGCTAATGGGAAAGAGATTTCCAGAACATATTATGTGGTTTCTCCATCATTTACAACAGGACACCAGGTTTCTACAGCTACAACAGTTCAGGCTTCAGCGGGTACCAGAATTATTGGTACTTATGAAGAAGCTCTGAATGGTGGGTATGATAACAATTATACTAATTATTGGTTATATATTAACGAAGCTAATGAGAGTAACTTCCAAGGTAAAAATGTTAAGTTAGTTAACTATAAACTTGACCAGGTTAAATCTTATAAGTTCGAGATCAGAGAAAATGCAGAACTTATTCCTGCTGGGACACACCAGTTATCTTCAGGAATTGGTTTCTACTATAAAGCGGAAAATGGAAATTTAGTACAGGCTAAACAAGGAGATGTTGTAGCGGTAACAAATGAAGAAGCTAACTTGTATTATGGTGAGCCAAGTAATATTACTTTGGCTGTAGATAAAACAGCTCCTAGTGTTTCCAGAACACTTGTTGTTTACGATCCATCAGTTACAAATTACATTGTTAGATTTGATCCAAAATGGAAAAAAGCGGACATTCAAGTTTATGATATGAGCGGTAAACTGGTAATCTCTAAAAAAGCGGTTGAAACATCCCGAGATTTTGTAATCGAGCTTGATGGCTCAGTTAAAAATTCATATGTTGTAAAAATCGTTTCTGATAAGGGAGAAACTGTTAATACTAAAATCTTAAAATAAACCACATGAAAACTATTAATAAGCTAGTCTTGGCGTTTTTCCTGTTTGCTGTATCTTTAGCAAATGCCGCTCCACCACAACCAGCAATCCCGGGAGGAGGAGGAAATGGAGGAAATGGTACCGGGTCACCTGCCTCACCAATTGATATGTATGTATATGTACTTGGTATCGTAGCAATTGGATTTATTGTTTACTTTACAAAAAAGTACAAGAGCGTAAAAGCATAAAATTTTATTAAAATAATATTAAACTCTCTGATTAGTCAGGGAGTTTTTTTATTTTTACTATATGAAAAAAATTTATATGCTATCTGCAGTTTTAACTGCATTTGCTCTGCAGGCTCAATTTACTGTTACAATTCAGACTCCGGCAGATTTTAAAGATCAGGACGCTATTTTATATACATTAAACGGATCGAAAGATATTATTGTTACTAAAGAACAGAGTAAGAATAGTACGTGGACTTTTAAATATCCGGGCCATTATATGGGGATGATGAAAGTCTATTTCCCTGGCTCCAATAATACCGTAAGCTTTATTTCTGAAAATAAAAATGTCAACTTTAAACTGGATATTCAGAATAATAAAGTGAAGGATGTTATCTATCTGGATGAAGCCAATAATCTGATGAGTAAACAACAGGAGGGTTCACAAAAGAAAGAGCTTATTTTACCGGCTTTAGCACAGATTAAAGAATATTATAAAGATAATACCGACTTTGGAAAAGCGCTGAAAACAGAAATTGACAGACTTTCCGGTGCATCAAGCTCTATTGATGCAGCGCAACACCCGTTTATTGCTTATTACAATACGAATTACAGCAAGTTTCTTTCCAACTCTCCTGATGCCGTGAAAAAAGTAGATCAGGAAGAAATAATCAACTTTCTGGACAAATCAGGTGATATGCTTGAAAGCTCATCATTATTAAGACCTTTGTTGGTAGCTTATCTGAATTCAGGAGGGAATACAAACGTTACGGCGTCTGTTGATAAGTTATTGGATCGTTTAAAAGTAGAAACTCCAAGAGGGCAGACTGTATTGTCAGAATTGATTGATATTTTTGATGTCTATCAGATGGATGAATATAAGAGTAAATATCTGTCTCTTGCCAAAAACCTTAAGTGTACCATTAACGATAGACTTGCTTCTACGTTGAAATCGAACGCCAATATTGAAATGGGGGCTGTTTTCCCTAATTATAAGTTCCAGTCACCTGTTAATACCACTGCCAAATCATTACACGATATTAAAGCAGATAAAAAGGTCGTTGTCTTCTGGTCGTCCACATGTTCACACTGTGAAAGTGAACTTCCGAAACTTCTGGAAAAATACAATGACCTGAAATCAAAAAATATCCAGATTGTAGGACTGTCTTTGGATGTGGATAAGAATTCATATACCAAAAAAATCGCTGCATTTCCCTGGGTGAATGATTCAGAATTGAGAGGATGGAACAGCAGTTACACAGATTTGTATAATATTCATGCAACTCCGACGTATTTTATTTTGGATGCTAACAATAAGATAATCAGCAAACCAGATCATGTTGGAGATGTTTTAGAATATTTTAAGGTAAAATAATTTTGGAGGTAAAGAAATATTTTCTATATTTGCACCACCAAAACGGCGAGGTAGCTCAGTTGGTTAGAGCGCAGGATTCATAACCCTGAGGTCACGGGTTCAATTCCCGTCTTCGCTACAATAAACCGCAATCATTACACCAATGATTGCGGTTTTTACTTTTAAAAGAATTAATATTTTACTCTTTAATTCTTTCAACTAAATTTTATTTTTAATAATTTAGGTCTTCTGATGGAGTATTAAGGGAATAATTATACTTTTCAGCGTTAGTACTGAGATCATTTATTCGTCTGACGTTATTATCTCTTTTATATTCGCCTTTTTGCTGTCCTTTTTTGATGATCTTACTGTCAGTAATAGGAAATCCTTTGTTTCGCTGAATTATGGCTGTAATGGCCTGTATAAAAGGAAAAGTATATTGCGTTTCCGGAAAATAGAATCATAGAAGTGGCCATCTTAAAAATAAAGAATAAAAAAAACCGTCTTACGCATCTGTAAAACGGTTTTAATGTTTTTTAAAAGCTTATTAAACCTGATATCCGAGCAGCTTTCTGATCTGATAGAAGAATCTTTCAATCAGTCGCAGATCCTGTGTGACAATCTCTGCACTGCCTCTAAGCTCTTTATCGAATGTAAGTGTTTTATTGTAGCTTGTTTTTAACCCTTTTGGCAAAATCACATCTACATAGTAGTTTCCTTTATCATCAGGAATCAGGGAGATGTTCTGTACTTTTCCTTCGATGATACCGTACTCCTGAAATCTGTAGTTATCCAGTTTAATCAGAACTTTTTCACCCGGAGTTATTTTTCCTGAGTTTGTTGTAGGTACGGACATTCTGCCCACCAACTGCTCTTTATTTTTAGGAAGAATAGAAAGAATAGGTTCTCCTACCTTTACGAATTGATTCTCGCCAAAAAACTGCTGAAAACTGGCAACGCCGTCTGTGGATGAGATCACCAAATAGTTCAGCTCCCACTGTTTCAAAGATTTTCGCAGCTGTTCAAGAAGCTGCAGGGTTTGTGACGAGTAGGTAATTCTGTCTTTTTCTGTGTTAATGGCAGTTCCGCTTTTGGTTTTATTCAGGTTGGAGATCCCTTCATCCATTTGTGATATGGAAATTTTAATATTCTCAAGATTTTGCTGAGCCTGAAGATATTTGATTTTTTCGTTTTCAAGTTCCATAGCAGAGATAACACCCTGATTAAATAGTTCCTGAGATCTGTTGAAATTTTTCTTAGTCAGATCATACTTTATAGACTCCAGGTTTTTCTGCTGTTTTAACGTGGCAATTCTTACTTTATATTCTGAAATACTCTGATTGGCCGCCAGATTTTCGGGAGCGTATGGCTGTAATCTTGTAAAAAGGGCTTCGTCCTGGAATGCTTTTGCAAAACTGTTGTATTCACCCTGTAATTCCCCAAGCTTAAATCTTGAAGCCTGGACAATAGGGAAGGAGTATAATTGATCAGGGGTGATGGAGTCTACCAGCTTTTTAAGCTCTAAAATATCCTTATAGTTGGCTGCAGACTGCATCACCATCAGGACATCATTCTTTTTAACTTCCTGGTGGTCTTTTATGAATATTTTTTCAATTTTAGAGCTTGTTCGTGCTTCTATTTTCTCCGGAGGATTCTGAGAAGTCACAATAATAGGAGCCGGTACAAATTCCGGATATTTTATAATGTAGCTCATTAAGAGAATCAATAGCAGGATAATAAATATCACCGTATTTCCCCAGCGGATCATCCAATGCGGCGGCTGGGTAAGAATATCCTGTACGCTTTCTGAGCGGAGTTCAATATTGTCTAAAACGTCTTCTTTCATTGTTATGTAGTAAAATTTCCCCCAATATTTCAGGGGGAATATAATTTAAATAATTGGGCAGTTCCCGTCATACCATGATGGTGGCGAAGTATCTGCATCCGGCGGGCATTCAAAGTGCTTTATGCGGCATGGTACCCAGCTGCCTAGACACCAGGATCCACAGCAGTTGTTGTCCGGAATAATAACACCTCCGCTGACAAATGTCAAATCTTTTCTCGAAAGTTTTTTAAGATTTTTCATGATTACTATTAGTTTTTATTTTTCCTACTCTGTAAGCTTTTCGGATTCCGCTATATGGTGGCTTTATCTTGGTTAATTTCCTAATTCAAGCTGATTTCTTACCAATCTGTAATATTCTCCTCTTAAGTCTACCAGCTCAGCATGGCTTCCTTCTTCTACCACTCTTCCCTGATCCAGTACAATGATTTTGTCTGCATGTCTTACTGTGGAAAGTCTATGGGCAATCACCACTGCTGTTTTGCCTTTAAAGAACTGCTCAAGGTTTTCCATGATCACTTTTTCATTATTGGCATCCAGTGCAGAGGTAGCTTCATCAAATAAAATATATTCAGGAGCTTTATAAACAGCTCTTGCAATGAAAAGTCTCTGTTTCTGACCACCACTTACTCCAACGCCCTCATTTCCGATTTTGGTGTTATAGCTTAATGGAAGACTTTCAATAAAATCTTTGATATTGGCTATTTCTACAGCACGTCTCAGCTTTTGTTTATCTATATGATCTTCACCAACAGCAATATTGTTGGCAATGGTGTCATTGAATACATATCCTTCCTGCATGACAACACCGCAATGATCCCTCCAGTATCTTGGAGAAATATTTTTCATATTGGTATTTCCGATTCTGATTTCACCCTGATCAGGATCATAGAACTTCATCAGCAGTTTCAATAAAGTTGTCTTTCCACTTCCACTGGCCCCGACAATTGCTGTCGTTTGCTGATAAGGTATCGTAAGGCAGAGATTTTCAAAAACCGGAACATCGGAACCAATATATCTGAACGACATATCTTTGATTTCAATATCTTGTTTCGGAACATCGGTAACATATTGCTCATTCTTATCTTCTTCATCATCTTTATCGTGGATTTCTCCCAATCTTTCAAGAGAGATTTTAGCATCCTGTGTCTGCTTGATAAAGTCGATAAGCTGAAGAAGTGGGCTGTTCAGCTGTCCGATGATATACTGAACAGAAAGCATCATCCCCAAAGTAAGGTTCCCACTTAAAACAAGTTTAGCAGAAAGAAAACTCACCAGGATATCTTTCATCTGATTGATAAAATTACCTCCCACAGACTGCCATTGTTCTAAGGATAAAGATTTTATCCTGATTTTAAACAGTTTTACCTGAAGAAATTCCCAGTCCCATCGTTTTTGTTTTTCAGCATTATGCATTTTGATCTCCTGCATTCCGTTGATAAGCTCGATGACTTTACTTTGTTCCTGAGATACCTGAGAGAATCTCTTGTAATCAAGTTCTTTTCTTTTTTTCAGGAAGAAACTGATCCATCCGATATACAATACTGCTCCAACAAGATAAACAAGGAAAAGCCTGTAATCATAAAACAGTAAGACAATACTGAAAATGATAAGGTTGACCAGTGAGAATAATGTATTCAATGAAGAACTTGTAAGAAGCTGTTCAATTCTGTGATGGTCATTAATTCTCTGCATGATATCTCCTGTCATCCTGGTATCAAAGAAACTTATCGGAAGTTTCATCAATTTAATAAAGAAATCGGAGATGATCGAAATGTTAATTCTTGCTGAAAGGTGGAGAAGAATCCAGCTTCTTATGGTTTCAATTCCCATTCTTCCCAGGAATAACATAATCTGTGCAAGCAAAACTACATAGATAAAATTAATATCCTGGTTCTGGATCCCAACGTCTACAATACTTTGGGTAAGAAACGGAAATATAAGGGAAAGTAAACTTCCTCCTAAAAGTCCGATCGCAAGCTGTATAACAAGTGTTTTGTACTTTAGAAGATATTTGGAAAGGAATGTAAAACTTGCCTTACTTTCTTCTGCATCAAATTCTGTTTGAAAGAATGCAGGAGTAGTTTCAAGGATCAGGACAATTCCCTCTTCTGTATTTTCGTTGGCATTTTCTCCGATCCAGGACTTGATAAATTCTTCTCTGGTATAAGTGATCAGTCCATAGCTGGGATCTGAAATATATACCTTGTTATTTTTGTCAATTTTGTATACAACAACAAAATGATTTTTATTCCAGTGTGCCACACATGGGAAAGGAACTTCTTCTGTGAGGGTATTGAAATCGATCTGGACTCCCATTGACCGGAATCCCAGATTTTCTGCGGCATCACTCAGCCCAAGAAGGCTGCTTCCTTCACGGGTGGTTTCGGAGAGGTTACGAATCTGCTGCAGGGATATACTTTTACCATAATACTTACTTACGATCCTAAGACATGTAGGACCGCAGTCTTTGGTATCTGGCTGCTTATAAAAAGGAAACTTTTTTTTCAAAACTACTACTCATTATAAAATGCCGCCAAATTATGGCGACATTTTTGCTTTAATTCAATTATAATTCAATGAAATGGTAAACTGGAAATAGTCCCATTGATCACCGTTTTTCTACTCTTTTACATCTTTTCAGATGGTTATTTTGTTTTTCCTAAGATAGTGAAATTTTTAAATGAAGAAGATTTATTTGTTAAATCTCATCATCCTCGATTAATTCATCAATAAAGAAGGTGATATCTTCGCGATCATACTTATCCGGGAACTGATATCCGTTGATGATAAAGATTGGCGTAAAGCTTAATCCTGCATTACTGTTTTCTTTAGACATCTCTATCAGCGGATCCAGATTTTCTGAATTTACTTTTCCTCCGGAAAGTGCATTGATTTTGCCTTCATCCTTGGTTTCAAACCATTCTTCAACAGCGTGTAAAAACTCTTTTTCAGGTTTGTTATGATAAATATGAGTTAAATCTGAAATAAGCTGTGTATATTTTTCTGGAGCTCTGTCCGGGCTGTAATTGAATCTCATCTGCAATGAAATATCATCAGGGTATTTCTCCAAAAGTCCTTCCACCAACTTATGCGCATCTTTACAGAAACCACAGTACGGGTTGGAAACGATAGAAATGCGAAGCTTGGCATCCCTTTTTCCAACAGCAAAAGTTTCAGTATCCTGAAATTCTATTTTTGGATTTTGTTCCATCTGATTTTTGAAAAGCTCATAGTTTCTTTTGAATCTGAGATTTTTTGCATTCGATTTCTGCAGCGTTTCTTTTTGCTCAAGAAGAGTATTAAAATAAATAACTGCAGAAAATACAAGAGCCCACAGAATGACAGTCAATAAAAGAGTTCCCACACTGAATGACAGGTTCTCAAAAAATAAACTGCTTACTACAATCTGGCCTACAAGAATTGAAATGATCAAAAGACATACTCTGCAGAATGTTTTTTCTACAAATGCCTGAATGTACAGAGAGTACCCGATGGCAAGTACAGAAACGAATGTAAATCCTTTTACAATATAAGCTGTAGCTGGTAAGAACAGACCTAATACAGCGAGTCCTGTAAAATAAATCAGAGAAAAATCTGCAAATTTTAAACCCAGAATACTGGTTTTATCCTGTTTTATAATTTTATCACAGGAGTTGGCTGTCTGGCTTGCTGCCGCACCTCCGCCTCCGCATATACTTCCGATAACCGTAGAGGTGTTTCCGAATTTCTGGTTGAAAATTTCCAGAGAAATATAAACTCCTGCTAACGAAAGAAGATTGAATATAGCTTCATAGATGCTTTGGCTTATCAAAGAATAAGCAAGAACGGCAGCAAAAATAATATAAAGGACCGGCTTAAAATTGAATGTCAGTTTGCTTTCTGCATTTTCTGTTTTTTCAAACAATAATACAAAGTCCGTTGATTTATTATAAAGCTCCTCTTTACCGAAAGTTTTTGCTTTTTCCGAATATACTGAATAATTGCTTCCTGACTTTTTTACAAGAGAGAATGAATTCTCAACAATGGCAATAAATTCCTCCGGGAGTTCGTCCCAATATTCTTTGTCAAGTTCATAAGCGTCATTTTTTACACCCATAAAGTTGAGTGTGTCACTGAATGCCAGTGCAGATGGGTAATTGGGATGAGAGTTGAACTGGAAAATAAATTCCTGTTTATCTAGTTTTAGATGGTTGATTAGTTTGTCAAAAATCATATTAATATTTTTATCTAAAATACACAGATGTTTTAAATATACAAAAAAAAATCTCCTTTATTAGTGAGATATAAACGGATGTTGGTAGATTTTATTTGATCTTCAGTATTTTATTTCTTGAATCCGGATACGGAAAGCAGTTTCTGTAATATGCCTTTTGTGTTATTCTTTGAGTAATTGATGTTTTACTATTTTAAGCGGGATCATTTTAAGAAGGAAAGATCCATTTCCCACAGGCAGGTATTCTAAAGTTTTCATGGTTAAGCGTATATTAAATGTTGCCTGTGGGAAGTAAAAGGATCTTATTAGAAAAAGTATTTCGTGTTTTTACCTGAGACAAAGATGCATTCATAACTCTGGGAATGCAAGAAAAGCATGTCGGAATTGATCAATTTTGGATAATTTATTATCCGTTCCTGATAGGATTGCATTGGTGGAATGAATTAAGAAAATAAAGAAGTGTAACATTATGCCTTTACAAGAGTATATACGCAAGGTTCTTTGGTATTTCGATTGACTTTTATAGAAATGTAACAATTGACAATCTTTGCGGACTTTAATTCAACCTGGATTATTTAGCAATATGGCTGATGCTAAAAGAGCCTTTGGAGATCAAATGGTATAATGACAGTTATGTAGAAATTCCTATTTTGAGACAATAAACGGAATCGAAATAAAAATGAGTGGATTTTATATCAGGATATCCTGTGATTTTGAAGTTCAGATTTTTAGAAATATCATATAAAATACTGAAGATAACTCCAACTTTAAAACATAGGAAATAATGCTTAGAAGTAATGTTTTTTATGTAAACAAATGTTTTATTTTATGGTTATTTTATAACTCATATAGTGTTTTATGCCTGTTTTGTTTATTGAATGTCGATGTTTTGTGTAATTTGTAACAAACAGAAATGAACTCAAAAAAACTTAAAAAATCATAAAGTTTTCATAAAGTTTTAAAAAAGGATAGAAATGTTTTTGTATTTATAAAATATGTCGTACTTTTACATCGCCTTGAATGAGGGAACAAGTCAAGGTAATAAATTTTTTTTCATCATTTGTGTTTTTAGAATCGTATCGCCTGATACGATTCTTTTTTTATGTTTTCTCATAGTTCAAGAGAAGATCAATAAAGTAAGAATAGGTAACAGAACCTTCCTGCTGATTACTTTTCAGAAACAGGTTGTTAGTAAATCCAAAGAATTCGTCAAGCCATCCCTGATGCTGAAAAATAAAACTTTTTTCATAAGCACGGTCTCTTTTCATAGCCGGGGAATATTGGTGAAGAATATTCTTTACAAACCCAGGATCCTCTTCCACAATATATCTTAAAAGACTTTTTAAAGTGAAAAATTCAGTACTGTATCTCAACTCAGGATTACCAGAGTGAATGCCTATTAAGTACCCTACAAAATTAGCTTCCTGCTCTCTGGCAAAGCCAAGCTGATGTGAACTTTCGTGGGCTGTGGTGAATGGGATTAAAGTATGAGGCAGCTCAGCATTGTACTGGGCTTCAGCTGTAAAAGGATTATAATAACCTAGAATTCCAGTAAAGCTCATTACATTTTTGAATAAACTAGGCTTGATGTCCAGTATCTCCGGAGCTTTTTTATCGGAAATATAAGAAGGCAGCTTTGTCTGCTGATTCAGGATTTCCTTTTGAATAGATGTAAGGTTAGTGATTATAAATACTCCGTTGCTGTCCTCCTGTACATACTGTCGTGTTGCCTTACATTTTTCAAGGTAAACAAGAGCCAGTTTTTTTGCTTTTCCTATATCCGGCTCATCCTGGCTGGAAAGTTTTTTAATAATCGGGATCTGGAAATACAGCATTCCCCAAAAGATCTGATAAATAAAATAAAAGACATTCATGACGATAAGAATTTTTATCATCGAATCATTCCTTTGCTGCTTTTTGAATAAAGTGATGAAACAGTATAAAAGAAAAGCTCCCAGCACAATATAGATCAAATCCCCGACAGAAAATGGAACCCAGCTGAACAGCACCTGATGAAGCTCTTTCTGAAATTCAAAAAAGCGTTCAAAAAAAGAAATCATTATTTTGGATTTTGAAAATCCATAAAACAAAAGAAATTGGGCAAGTAATACACCTGCCCAAAACCTCTTTTTCTTATATATATTTGTTGTTATATTAATGACCACTTCCTTTAGATATTTTATCAAGATCAATGCCCTGGGCTTTCAGAATCCCACTTACACGGATCGCATAGAATGCAAGATAAGCAAAACAAATAACCCCTACGATATAACTGAAATGAATATTGGTAATATCTGCAACATATCCCTGTATAACACTTACAATACCTCCTCCCATAATCATCATGATAAGGTATCCTGAACCCTGGTTAGTGTGTTTTCCAAGTCCGTTGATAGCCAATGCGAAGATACATGGCCATAGCGTAGAGCAAAAAAGACCTACACTGGTAAATGCATATACAGATACCATTCCTGTAGTGAACATCCCTATAAGTAGAGCTGTAATCCCTGCCAGAGAGAAGATCAGAAGCATTCTTGCCGGGTTTCCTTTGCTTAAAATATCACAGATAATCATTGCGATAATGATAAACCCATATACATAGAATGGAGAAAGATCATGATCGGCAATAGCGTTTACCAATAAAAATACACCGAATGCAAGATAAGGAGCTAAGAATCTTAGGATCTTTTTGGATCCTGCATTGACGTCAAATGCTTCTACAGCACCTGTCCAACGGCCAATCATTAATGATGCCCAGTATAAAGAGATATAAGGTGCTACCTCTTTCGTTTCAAATCCTAAGCTTTTTTCCATATACGCCGGAAGGTTACTGGCTGTGGAAACTTCTACCCCTACATACACAAAAATAGCGATCATTCCCATCACCAACTGAGGATACTGGAATGCTGACTTTCTATGTTCTCCCGGAGTTGCATCATCGGTGTCCTCAGTGTTTGTTGGAGTCACCGCAGGAAGAGAAGAGAATTTAAGCATTAAAGCTACCAGAGCAAAAGCTGCTCCTAATATCAGATAAGGTGTTTTTACGCTTTCTATACTTGCTTCCGTGTTGGCAGCACTTGCAGATCCAAAAATAGCAAATGCAACGATAAGCGGTCCAATAGTAGTTCCTAAGTTATTAATCCCTCCTGCCATTGTTAGCCTCTGAGATCCCGTTTCCGTAGGACCTACTTCAATAGCAAGCGGATTAGCAACAATCTGCTGAAGAGAGAATCCTAAACCTACAATAAATAATCCTGAGATCATTAAAGGGAAAGAATGCATATTGGCAGCCGGGTAGAACAATAAGGTTCCCAATGCGGAAATCAGAAGCCCCACAATAAGACCATTCTTATATCCGATTTTATTGATCAAATCCTGTTTAAGGCTCTTTGATACAAGCATATAAATTAAAGAACCTACAGTATACGCTACATAAAAGCATATCTGTACAAGCATACTTTCAGTTTGGGATAGATTGAAGGCTTTTTGAAAAACAGGGATCAGAATATCATTACTGGCTGCTACAAATCCCCAAAAGAAGAATACAGTAACCAACGGAATGAATTGGGCCCAATTGGTTTGTTTAGAATAATTTGACATATTTATTATAGATTTCACAAACAAATATAACTATTTCCTTTCAACGGAATACCTGATTAAGGTTTTTTTTATTGTCTCATAAGCCTCTGCTTTTGAGTCTTTTGGAGAATCTGCAGGCTCAATGATGCCATTGAAATATACCTTTACCCTTCCGGGAAAGCCTTTTGAGTTTTCAAAAGGGAACATTTCTTTAAGTCCCACAAAGGTATAAACAGCGATAGGAGAATGATGTTTTGAAGACAGTATAAATGCACCGTCCTTAAAATCATCCAGGATAATAGAAGTGTCGTCCGGTACACCGCCTTCAGGAAAAATGGCGATACTGTTGCCTTCTTCCATCTTCTCTGCGCATCTTCGGTAAACATCTGCACGGCTTTTTGCACTCGCTCTGTCTACCATTACACATATCCTTTTATATATAGTTCCGAAAATAGGAATCTTAACCAGTTCTTTTTTTCCTACAAAACAAATCGGATGATCAGGAAACAGAATACATACAAGCATAATATCCATAATAGACGTATGATTGGAGATAAAGACATAAGGGATATTCTTATCTTTTTCCTGTTCCGAAAGTTTAATCAGGTCATACCTGAAACCCATTCCGTAGAACATACCGAAACACCAGATTCTGACCAGTTTATAGCCGTATTTATAATGCTTTTTATTAAAGGATAAAATGTAAACCGGGATCCCAATAATGACTGTCAGAAAAAATGCCAACAGCAGCAGCCAGAATCTCCAGAGATAATTTAAAATTTTTGTCACAGCTTAACCGTTAAAAATTACTTTCTTTTTTATCGAATAATTCAGAATGGAAACCAGCAATATTGCTGCAATTTTACTGATCATTTCCGGGCTCAAGGTATAAAAAAATAAATTGATATTATCTTTAAATACGAAACTGTAAAATACCTGGAAAAAACCTAAGCTGAGTAATGTTGAAAAAAAAGATACCACCATAAAATAAGCAAATTCTTTTCTCTTCGAATGTTTTCCCCTTTCAAACACAAACCATATGCTCAGAAAATAATTGGTAATAATCCCGCAGCTCGTGGAAAAAATGTTGCTTAAAGGATAGTGTACTCCGTAGAAATTGGTTTCCTTTACAAAGAAGTGCGGAAGATAGGTGCTGAAAATTTTAAAGCTTCCTATTTCTACAATGGCACTCAGTCCTCCGGCAATGATGAAGAACAAAACCTGTTTCTGGCGTAAGAGTATTTCTTTCATTTAATAAGTATAAAACTAAACATCTTTGTACATATCAGACAGCCTGCCGGGCTGATTTATCTCTCATCATATAAACACCTTAGAAAATTTCTTCTGTTTATAACGGTTTTGAAATCCCGGCAGTTATATCGCTTTACAATATGAATATGCAAATTTATAACTATATGTTAAACACTGAAAAAAGTTGTTAAAATATTTTTTTTAATAAAAATTATTTCTAATTTTAATATTCAGAATGATGTAATAAAGACCTGATAATAAATTCATTTTCAACTCCTTGTGTTGATGGTTTTTTCTATCTTGTAGTGCACGGTTAAGAGCATATACTCCAACTTTTTTATGACCCAATTATTAATAATATTTGTATGAAACGTCAAAACAAATACAGAAAATTCCAGCTTCAACAGAAAAATATTGAGGCTCTTGAGAAAGAAAATTCCCGCTTCAAAAGAGTGTATTCAGAGTATGAAAATATGTCAAACGAATTGTGGAATCTTGAAAACTCCACTGGCGAGCCGGTGCCTGATGATTTTATCAATGCAATGGAATTACAGACTTCCTATCTTGAAGATGAAATAGAAGATTGGCTTTTACAATTCAACGAAAAAAACACACAAATCAAACATTAATGATTTTGGACAGCTTCCAGGTTGTTTTTAAATGCTAATTGAAGATAAATTCATAATTTAGCACCCTTAAATTAAAATCTAAAATATGGTTGCTATTGTAGATAGTGGTTCTACTAAAACGGATTGGGTAATTCTTGATGACTTTAAAAAAGTTTTTCTGAAAACAGAAACCATCGGTTTCAATCCGAATTTTATCAACAGAGAACTTATCGCTCCTGAAATACAGAAAAATAGCAATCTGATATCGGTTAAAAATTCAATTACCAAAGTCTTTTTTTATGGTTCCGGATGCGGAGTGAAAAAAAACTGCGAAACCATAGAAGAAGAACTGACAAAAGTTTTTGGAAAAGCAGAGATTATTGTGAAGGAAGATCTGATGGCTGCAGCCTATGCAGCATACAGTGGAAAACCTGCTATCGTGTGCATTCTCGGCACAGGATCTAATTCCTGTTTTTTTGACGGTGAAAATGTGAAGATAGAATTGCCTTCGCTGGGATTCCTGATCGGGGATGAAGGAAGCGGCAGTGCTATCGGAAAGCAGCTGGTGCGCAGATATTTTATGAAAAAACTGCCTGCGGATCTTCATAAAGAATTTGAAGCAGATTATCAGCTTACCGTAGAAGATGCATTGAAAAATATGTATCATACTCCAAGACCCAATGCATATCTGGCGAATTTTACCAAATTTGTAATCGAAAGAAAAGATCATCCTTATTTCAAAGATATGGTTTTTGAAGAAATGAAAAGTTTCTTTGAATACCAGGTTCTTCCTTATGAGGAGGCGCATGATGCCGAGATCAATTTTATTGGCTCTATCGCTTATTATTATGAAAATATACTACGTTCTGTAGCTGCAGAACTTAATTTAAATGTGGGACATGTTGTGCAGAAACCAATTGAAAGCTTAGTAGATTACCACATTAAATATATACTTTAACAAAAAACAAAATTTTATGTCAAGTAACAACAATCGTGACGAAAAGAACTTTAGCCAGGCAGCGCTAGATTATCATAAAGCAGAACCCAAAGGAAAAATTGAAGTTATCCCATCAAAGCCACACTCTTCCCAAAGAGATTTATCATTGGCTTACTCTCCGGGAGTAGCGGTTCCTTGTATGGAAATTCATGATAAGCCGGAAACTGTATATGATTATACAGGAAAAGGAAACCTGGTAGCAGTAATTTCTAACGGTACTGCCGTACTTGGACTCGGAGATATCGGTGCTGAGGCTTCAAAACCGGTAATGGAAGGGAAAGGATTATTATTCAAGATCTTTGCAGATATCAACGTTTTTGATATTGAGATCGATGAAAAAGATCCGGATAAATTTATTGAAATCGTAAAAGGAATTGCTCCTACTTTTGGAGGAATCAATCTTGAAGATATTAAAGCTCCTGAAGCTTTTTATATAGAACAAAGACTGAAAGAGGAGTTGAATATTCCTTTGATGCACGATGACCAGCACGGAACAGCCATTATCTCCGCAGCTGCATTGATCAACTCTCTGCAGATTGCCAATAAAGATATTGATAAAGTAAAAATGGTGGTGAACGGAGCTGGTGCTGCAGCTATTGCATGTACCAAGCTTTATATTTCATTAGGACTGAAAAAAGAAAACGTCCTGATGTGTGACAGTAAAGGCGTAATCAATCATAAAAGAGAAAACCTTACTCCTGAAAAATTAGATTTCATCGCTCAGACAGATATCGAAACATTAGAAGATGCTGTAAAAGGATCTGATGTTTTTGTAGGATTGTCAAAAGGAAACGTAATGACTCCTGAGATGTTACAGAGCATGAATGAAAACCCTATCGTATTTGCTCTTGCCAACCCTGATCCTGAAATTGCTTATGACCTTGCGCTGGAAACCCGTAAAGATGTGATCATGGCAACGGGAAGAAGTGATTATCCTAATCAGGTAAACAACGTATTGGGATTCCCTTATATCTTCCGTGGAGCATTGGATGTACAGGCTACAGGAATTAATGAAGCCATGAAACTGGCTGCCGTACACGCTATTGCTGATCTTGCGAAAGAACCGGTGCCGGAAGCTGTAATTTTGGCATACAATGTTCAGAACCTTCAGTTTGGAAGAGAATACTTCATTCCAAAACCATTTGATAACAGACTGATCACAAAAGTATCAAGCGCTGTGGCAAAAGCAGCTATTGAAAGTGGTGTTGCCAGAAAAACCATAACGGATTTTGATGAATATGAGCACCAGCTTTTAGACCGAATGGGCAGAGATGAAAGATTGGTAAGAATGATGCAGAGCCGTGCAAAATCCAATCCGAAAAGAATTACCCTTGGAAATGCTGAAGAATATAATGTATTGAAAGCTGCCCAGATTCTTTATGAAGAAGGAATTGCTTACCCAAGCCTTTTAGGAGATAAAAAATACATCAAGGAGCAGATGGAGCGTTACGGAATTACTCTGGATGTTCCTATCATTGATCCAAGTGATGACGATCAGAAAGAAAACAGAAAAAAATACAGAGAAACCCTTTGGAAACTTCGTCAGAGAAAAGGAATGAACGAGTACAAAGCGAAAAGATACGTACGCCAGAGAGATTATTTCGGACCTTTGATGCTGAAACATGGTGATACAGACGGACTTATCGTAGGATTCTCTAAGAACTATACTTCCGTTTTACGTCCTGTTTTAGAAGTGATCGAAAAAGATAAAGGAGTAGATAAAGTAGCGGCCATGATGATGATCTTGTCTGAAAAGAAACCTATTTTCTTCGCAGATACCTCTATCAACCAAAACCCTACAGCAGAAGATCTTGTGAATATTGCTAAAATGGCTGAATTTACAGTAAAATCTTTTGCGATTGAACCAAGAATTGCAATGCTTGGATTTGAAAACTTTGCTGCGATTTCTGAAACTTCCAAGAAAGTAGCAAAAGCAGTAGGAATCCTTCATGAAAAATATCCGAAAATGGTTGTGGATGGTGAAATTCAGCCGGACTTTGCAATGAATGCAGACCACCTGAGCGATTATCCATTCTCAAAATTAGGAACTACACCTGCCAACACATTCATCTTCCCGAATCTGGAAAGTGCAAACCTTTCCTATAAAATTCTGAGAGGAATGAAAGTAGCACAGGTAATCGGACCTATCCTAATGGGATTAAAACAGCCGGTACACGTGCTTCAGATGCGTTCAAGCGTTGATGAGATCGTAAATCTTGCTACCATTGCTGTTCTTGATGCTCAGAGAAGAGAGAAGAAATAATACAGAACAGATGGCATCACTGGAAAGCAATAATCCATCTTTCTTATTTCAAAATTGACACTTTAAACCGTGTACAGATAGTAAAAAGACTCCATATTTTGGAGTCTTTTGTTTTTCTGTTAATTCCTTGAATTCTTATTTAAAATTTAAGTTAAAAATCATTCGTACATCAAATGAAAACATTAATTAGTTTAAATTGCTATATTTGGGAGTTTTAAAAATTAATAATGATATTTTCTTTACAAGGCACTGTTCAAGAACTTACGCCTACTTACGCTGTCATCAATGTTCAAGGAGTTGGTTACTACGTGGGAATCAGTCTGATGACCTCACAGACGCTGGTTTTGAATCAGCAGACCTTTTTATTTATTCAGCAGATCATTCGTGAAGATGCTCATCTTCTCTTTGGATTTAACACACGTTCAGAAAAAGAAATGTTCAATCTGTTAATAAGCGTTAATGGAGTAGGAGCTGTTTCAGCATTGATTCTGTTGTCAACATTGAGCCTTGACGAGATTGCTTCGGCGATACTTTCCGGAAACAGTGCATTGATCCAAAAAGCAAAAGGAATTGGTGCAAAAACTGCCGAAAGAATTATCGTGGATCTTAAAGATAAAGTACAGAAATACAGCGATCCAAACGCGAACATTTCTGTGATGGTGGATAATAAAATTAAGGAAGAATCGTTATCTGCATTAGAAGTTTTAGGCATTCCTAAACGAACAAGCGAGAAGATTGCGGATAAAATTATCAAACAAAATCCAAACATCTCGGTAGAAGAATTGGTTAAACAAATCTTAAAAAACATTTAACATTTGGTGGCGAATATTAAGCATCTTAACATATTTTTGTTCCTGTCGTTCCTGTGTATGTCTGTAAGTGCCTTTGGGCAAGCACAGAAAGATACAGCGATCATAAGAAAACAATATGAAGTGGCCGACCCTACGAGGTATGAAGCCTATTACGACATAAAAACCGGGATGTACTATGTATATCCAAAAATCGGAAATACCATTACAGGTCCTCCTACAGCCATGTCTCCGGAAGAGTATAAAGAATATATGCTTGCCAGCCAGACAAAAGCCTATTACAAGGAGAAATCCGATAAATATAATCTTCTCTTCAGAAGAGACAGATCTGATGCCAGAAAGAAGGGGCTTATTCCTTCATTACAGATCAACAACAAGCTTTTTGAAACCATTTTCGGTGGTAATAAAATTGAAATCATCCCTTCAGGATACGCATCCCTGGACTTTGCAGGACTTTACCAGAAAATAGATAACCCAATGATCCTGCCTCAGAACAGGACCAGTTTTACCTTTGATATCGATCAGAGAATTCAGTTGGGATTATTGGGAAAAGTAGGGGAAAACTTACAGTTAAAGGCCAATTATGATACCCAGAGTGGTTTTGCTTTTGAAAACAGAATGAATCTTGTATGGCAGGCAAAAGGAAGCTGGAAAGATCTTCAGAGTAAAGGTCTTGGGAATGTAGATAAACCGAATGAAGGAGGAGAAGATAAAATCATCAAAAGAGTTGAATTTGGTAACGTAAACATGCCGCTTTCAACCAGCCTTATCCGTGGTTCACAATCGCTGTTCGGGGTGAAAACAGAATTCCAGTTAGGAAAAACATTTGGAACAGTAGTTCTTTCCCAGCAGCAGGGTGAAGCCCGTAATATTGTAGTACAGGGTGGTGGTGTGATGAACAATTTTAAAGTCAATGCCATTGACTACGAAGAAAACCAGCACTTCTTTATAGGACATTATTTCCTGAACAAATATGATGATGCCTTACTTAATTATCCGCAGATCAACTCAACCATCAACATTACCAGAATGGAAGTCTGGGTATTGGATCAGAGTAACAGTAATCTGGCATATCAGAAAAGTATTATCGGGATCAGGGATCTGGGAGAAGGTCCTGGAGGAGTTACGCTGCCGGATAACTCGTTGAACGGATTGTATGATGAAGTATCACAAGTAGCCGGAACAAGAGAAGCTGGGAAAAATTACAATGCTCTTTTTCAGGGGCATGTCTTCCCGGGAACATCTACTCCCTACAATAACGGAGAAGAATTTGTTCTTGCTACAAAAGCGAGAAAGCTGAATGCTAACGAATTTATCTACCAGCCACAGCTGGGATATATTTCATTAAACCAAAAATTGAATGACCAGCAGCTTTTAGCCGTTTCGTACTCTTATACTGTTAATGGAAGTAATAAAGTATACAAAGTAGGGGAATTTTCTGAAGAAAGCCCTGTGCTGATCACCAAGGTATTGAGAGTAAATAACAAGGTGAACACTCAATCTCCGATGTGGGATCTGATGATGAAGAATATCTATTCTATTGATGCGGGACAGGTATCTCCGGATGGCTTTATCCTTAACGTATATTACAGAGATCCAAAAACAGGAGGTAAAGTAAACTATCTTCCAGATACTCCTGTAAAAGATCAGAATTTACTGAAGTTATTTAACTGGGACCGTCTTAATATGAATGGAGATATCCAGAACAATAAAGATGGAAGTAAAGGAGACGGTATTTTCGACTTTGTGAATGGGATTACCATCAGACCGGAAACAGGAAGAGTCATCTTTACCAAAGTGCAGCCTTTCGGTAAATTTCTGGAAGCAAAATTAGGAACAAGTGATCCTCAATATATATTTCAGGATCTTTATACCAAACAAAAACAAGAAGCTTCCCAGAGTAACCTTACACAAAGGTATACCATGGAAGGGCGTTACAAAGGTGTTCAGGGACAAGGTATTTCTTTAGGAGCTGTAAACGTTCCTCAGGGATCAGTAAAAGTGGCAGCAAACGGAGTACAGCTTACGGAAGGCGTAGACTATACAGTAGATTATATGCTGGGTACGGTTACGATCATCAATGAAAATGTAAAACAGTCCGGACAGGCCATCAATATTTCACTGGAAAATCAGTTGACATTTAATACCCAACGAAAAAGATTCTTAGGATTAAATTTAGAAAGAAGATTTAGTGAAAACTTTATCTTGGGAGGAACGGTGATCAATTACTCAGAATCTCCATTGACTCAGAAAGTAAACTTCGGGCAGGAAGCGGTAAACAATACCATGGCAGGGATCAACCTGATGTACAACAATCAGGCCCCTTATTTGACAAGATTTGCCAATAAACTTCCGATGGTAAAAACTGAAGCTCCATCCAACTTAAACTTTAAGATGGAAGCAGCTTACTTATTACCTGGATTGAATAAAGGAACAAATAATCAGTCTTATATTGACGATTTTGAACAAACAACCTCTAAAATATCATTAAAAGAGCCTGCAGCATGGAGTTTAGCTTCAAAACCGGAAAAAAATAAATTACCGCCATTTAACACAGTGCCTGGCAATGATGATCTAACAAGCGGATATGGAAGAGGATTATTAACATGGTATAACATCGACCCTAGATTCTGGGGAGTTGGAGGGAAAGCACCTGCAGGAATTACACCGCAGTCTGTATCCAATCATGCCTCCAGAAGAGTACAATATTCGGAGATCTACAACAACCGAGATTTCGTAGCAGGAGAACAAACCTTTACGAATACTTTTGATATCTCTTATTTTCCGAAAGAAAAAGGACCGTACAACGTAAATCCAGTAACAGAACAGGCACAAAGCAGATGGGCAGGGATTATGAGATCCATCAGTGTTCCGAACTTTATTACTTCAAACATTGAGTATGTTGAATTCTGGATGATGGACCCTTACGCAGATGGTAAAACGCTGGGTACTGATCCAAAACTTTTACTTCACTTAGGAAACGTTTCAGAAGATGTATTGAAAGATGGAAAAATGCAGTATGAAAACGGACTGCCAACGCTAGGTACACCATCTTCTACGACGAATTCAAATTGGGGAGTGCAGCCAAAACAGCCGCCAATCTTATATGCATTCTCTACAGAAGGAGAGGATAGGAAAGTACAGGATGCCGGATATGATGGTCTTACCTCGGACCAGGAAGCCATGAGATTCGGAAATACGTTTGTAAATCCGGTAACCAATATTGCAGACCCTGCAGTAGATGACTTCGTATTCTATCTTTCGGATAAATTTACAGGAAGTCAGGCAGCTTCAGTAGTGGAACGATACAAATATTTCAGAAATCCGGAAGGAAATTCAGAAGCAAACTCTCTTAACGTAGCTTCACAAACTCCGGATGTTGAAGATATCAATAAAGATTACAATCTGGATCAGACTGAAAACTATAACCAATATGTTATAAAGCTTGACCAGCCAAGTTTGTCACTGGGAACGAATAATATTGTAGATGTAAAAACAGTAAAAGCAACATTCCAGAACGGACAGAGTTCAGATGTTAAATGGTACCTGTTCAGAATTCCTGTAGCGAATTATGATCCAGCTGAAGGGACAGCAGAGCCATCTGTATTGAATAATGTAAGGTTTGCAAGATTGATGCTGGCAGGATTTGATCAGACCTCTACGCTGAGATTCGGAACAATGGATCTTGTAAGATCAGACTGGAGAAAATATACCAGTAAAATTGCCAGTGTAAATGTTCCAAATTCCGACGAAGGAACGGGAACTGTGACAGATCCTAATTTTGAAATAGGAAGTGTAAATATTGAAGAAAATGCATTAAACCAACCGCCATATGTATTGCCTCCGGGAATTGACAGACAGGTATTGAGTGGAAATGCAGGAGCTCAGAGACAGAATGAAGCGTCACTTTATATGAAAGTGAAAGACCTTAAAACTGAGGCAAGAGGTGTATTCAAAAATACGACGTTGGATATGAGAAGATACAAAAAGCTGAAACTGTTTGTACACGCTCACGATCCATTGAACAGAGTGATTGGATTGGATGAAAATACCAAATTCTTTATCCGTTTCGGAAGTGATGCTACTGATAACTATTATGAGTATGAATCATCTTTAAGAATGACTCCTACAACAGCAACAGCTCCTATGGAGATATGGCCAATGGAAAATGAAGTTGATTTTGATGTTCAGAACTTTGTAGATGCTAAAATCAGAAGAGACAAATCAGGGGTTGCCATTACGAATAGAACCGTTGACACAGGATATCAGGAACCTTATAAAAATATTTATATCAAAGGGAGACCAAGTTTAGGAAATATTACCACCATTATGATTGGGGTAAGAAATGCAGATCCAAGAACAAACTCTACCATAACAAGAGTTTTATGGGTAAACGAAATCCGTCTTTCTGAAATTGAGAATGATGGAGGATATGCAGGAAATGCCAGCTTAAACTTCAATATGGGAGATCTGGCAACAGTGAATGCCAATGCCTCTTATACATCGGTTGGTTTCGGAAATATCGATTCAAAACCTGCAGAAAGAACACAGTCTACTCAATCCGCATTCAGCATCAATACGGCGATCAATGTAGATAAATTCCTTCCGGAAAAAACTGGGGTGAAAATTCCTTTAAACTATTCTTACTCGCAGACTATTGAAGATCCAAAGTACAATCCTCTGGATACCGACGTAGAATTCAATAAGGCACCGAACAAAGAGCAATTGAAAAAAGTAGCGAGAACCTATACTCAACAGAGAAGTATAGGAGTCGTTAACATGCATAAGGAAAGAGTAAATCCAAATAAAAAGCCTAAGTTTTATGATATTGAAAACGTATCAGTAACTGCTGTTTATAACGATGACTACTTTAGAGATATCTATACCAAGAGAAACTACAGACAGTATCTGAGAGGGTATATAGATTATAATTACACCTTTAAACCGTGGGTACTGAAACCTTTCAACAAGATGATCAGTGATACGGCAAAATCTACGAAGTATCTGAGATGGGTAAAGGAGTTTAATATTAATCCAATTCCTACAAGAATCTCTTTCAGAACTGAAATCGACAGAAACTACAACGAGCTTGAGTTCAGAAATGTGGAAGCGATCCTTAATGGTGATATGAACAGTAATTTCGATGCCATCAGAAACAGAAACTTCTTCTTTGGATGGCAGTATGGATTAGGATTCAATTTTACAAAATCATTAAAACTGGAAATCAATTCCGCAACCAGAACATTAAATGACAATCTGGATGTAAATTCGATGAACAGCAAATCGATTTTCGGAAATATATTCAGAGCAGGAAGGCCGGTATTGTATAATCACAGAGCACAGTTAAACTATAAGCTACCATTCCAATATTTGCCTTATCTGGATTTCATTGATGCAGAAGTTGGATATGGATTTACCTATAACTGGGCGGCGAGGTCTACGTCATTACTTGGATTTACTGATCCTAATACAAATCAGACCGCAAGTTTAGGATCCGTTGGACAAAATACCAATGTGATTCAGGCAACAGCTTCTGCGGATCTTCCGAAGTTCTTTGGACAGTTTAACTATTTCAAAAATATTAATGCCAAACTTCAGAAACGCAGACAAGAGATGGACTCTCTGAATAATGTGTATGCGAAACAATGGGAGAAAAACAGATACAGATATAAAAAATATAAATTTAAGAATAAGCTTACGCCACTTCAAAGTGCTGCATTCTTCTTAACTTCTTTCAAACAGCTAAACGTAAGTTATAACGAAACGAATGGAACAGTACTTCCGGGATTAATATCAGCACCAAACTGGTATGGATACGGACAGACATTGGGAGGTCCGACACTGGGATTCCTTTTAGGATCACAGGCAGATATCAGAAGAACCGTAATGGAAAACGGATGGGTGAGTAATTCAAATTATATGACAGATCCGTATGTAAGAATGTCGACCAAAGAGCTGAGAGCAGACCTACAGGTGATGCCTATGAATGACCTGAGAGTAGATCTTAATGTGTTGCATACCTTCAACAGTAACTTCTCGCATACAGGATTTAACTATACCAATGGTGGGGTTCCTGATACGGATTTTACATTTGCCAGCGAAATGATAACGTATTCCAATACTACGTCGCTTCTCAGCACATCATTTAAAGATGGGCAGGCAGTTTACCAGGCGATCAGAGAAAATGCAAGAGCGCTTTCTCAACAATTGGGAGGTCCCGGGGCAGTACTGGATAATAACGGATTTGCAAAGCATTACAGCATTGGAAATGCCTATGTATTAATCCCAGCCTTTAGAGCAGCGATGGAAGGAAAATCTGTGTCACCTATGGGTAACCCTAAAAAAGCAGGATTCCCATTGCCAAATTGGAGAATTACGTATTCAGGATTAAAAAATATCCCGATCATCAGTGGGCAGTTCACAAAGTTCGATATCTTACATGCCTACACTGCTACGTATACAGCAACAGGTATTCAAAGCAATGTAGACTATCACGGCAACCCGAATGGATATTATCAGACAGTGGATGATGCCGGTAATGTGAAAAAAAATGATGGAGATAAGATTAACCCATATACATTCGCACAGGTGGGATATGTAGAATCTTTCTCACCGCTTATCGGAGTAGATGTTACCATGAGAAACAATATGCAGTTTGGGATACAGTATAACAGAACCAGAATGATGGTGCTGGGATTAGTCAACCAGACACTTACCGAAGATGCGAATACAGAATATGTTGTAAGACTGGGGTATATTGTCAGAAACTTCAGATTAGGAACAGCCAATATCAGAGGAAGAGGAACAAGAGGAAAAGGAAGTGATCTTAACATCAGAGGAGATATTTCATTAAGAGACAGTAAAACATCCATTATGAATATCCTGTTGAATGATGCTCAGGTTACCGGAGGACAAAGATTGATGAACATCAAACTTTCAGCAGATTACAATGTTTCCGAGAATCTGAATCTGAGAGTGTTCTACGAACAGATGACCTCAAAATATAAGATCTCCACAGCATTCCCGCTGTCTACGGTCAGAGCAGGTATTTCAGCCACATTTACATTCGGAGATTCCGGAGGTGGATTCTAAAAATAATACAAACATAAAAGTCCTTCAGTTTTGAGGGACTTTTTTTATATCCAATATTTGAAACTACTATATTTTTGAATACATTTGTACAAAATAAAAATTTAAAAATGAACACACCATCAGAATTAAAGTACACGAAAGATCACGAATGGATCAAGATCGAAGGTAACGTTGCTACAATCGGTATTACAGACTTCGCACAAGGAGAACTTGGAGATATCGTTTACGTTGATGTAGATACTGTAGATGATGATCTTAATGGAGGAGACGTTTTCGGAAGTGTAGAAGCAGTAAAAACTGTTTCAGACCTGTTCTTACCTATCTCAGGAAAGGTTATTGAATTTAATTCAGAATTAGAAGATCAGCCTGAACTGTTAAATACAGATCCTTATGGAGACGGATGGATCATCAAATTGGAAATTGCTGATGGAGCAGACCAGTCAGAATTACTTTCTGCAGATGATTACAAAGCGATCATTGGATAAGATTTCAAAAATATTTAGTAAGATACTGCCCATTTATTGGGCATTTCTTACTTATATGCTTCTCAAGCCGGGAGAAGAAAACCATGAATATTGGTTCATGTTCAGCGGTATCGACAAGGTTTTGCATGTAAGCATATTCGCAGCACTGGGTTTCTCTTTCATTGCTGCTTTTCCCAAAATAAAATTTTCATACTTTGTCCAGATCATCCTTCTTTATGCTTTCCTTACAGAAATCCTGCAGGAAGAAATGGGATTGGGAAGATCGATGGAAACTTTAGATATCGTAGCAGATACCATTGGATGCTTATTAGGATACTATACCTATAAGTTTTTAATCAAGCGATTCTTTTAACACGCCTTTCAATTCATCAGGATTTCAAATTCCTCTTTTATTCCCTCTTTACCATTACATTTAATTTCTTCCCTCTCAAACTCTCAAACTCTCGAACTTTATTAGGAGCTATTTCCTGCTATCCATTCATACTCCTCGCGCCCTCGCCCTCCAATGCTCTCACCATGAGCGAAGCCAAAGGGCCCCCACACCTAAAACCCACCACCCTCTGGCGCAAGCTGCGGGGTAACCATTGCTATCAGGGCTAGGGTAGGA